>JAIQGF010000012.1 GCA_020072845.1 Terriglobia bacterium | reverse complement strand
CTGCAAATCAGGGCGCCGATTACATCGGCCACTCGCTTTAGCACTTCAACATCGTCTTCCATGAAGTTGTAGGCTAGGGCGGAGTGCATTTCCAGCACGCCCACCGGTCTGCCTGCCACGCACACCGGAGCGGCCACCACCGCAGCGATTTTCGCCCGCCCGCAGGCTTCGGCATTGATGATGCCGCGCGCATCGGAAGCAGTGTCTTCGCAATCCACCACCGCGCCGCTGCGCAGACATTCCTCGCGGATCGCGGCAGCGGGGTGAGGCGCGCTGTCGGGTGGCGGCGTGTTTCCGACGCTGGCCTGCAACACATTGGCGCGGCCGTGGTTCAGGGTGACGGCACATCCGTCGGCACGGGTCGCCGTACACACGTATTCCAGCATTAGCTGCAATGCCTTGCGGTCTTGCTCAGCCTGCAAGCTTTCCGCGGCCTCCGCCTTGGCGCCACCGGCTTCCATGCGGCTCAGGGTAGGTCATTGGACGTTTATTATCAATATCAATGACCTCCTGGCTTCAGCCACAACGTAGCTCTTCCTGCGCCTTGTTCCTTGAGCCTTGCGCCTTGCCTACTCGCTGCTGGCAGCTTCCGCTTCCTTTTCCTTTTCCTTGCGGGCTTTCCGCCGCGCCGGACTCACCAGCCAGGCGATCAGGATGCTCACGACATAGAGCACCACCATGGGCGCCGCGAACAGGCACATGTTCAGGATGTCGGTGGTCGGCGTCACGATGGCCGCGATGATGAAGATCACCAGGATCGAGTAGCGCAGGTTGCGCCACATCCACCCTGCGCTGATCACGCCCATCAGCGAGAGGAAGAACACCAGGATCGGCATCTCGAAAATGATGCCCAGCCCGAGGATGATGGTCAGGAACAGGTCGGTATATTCGCCGATCGTGATCATCGGCTGGAATTGCGCGCCGTAGCCGATCAGGAAATCCAGCGCCGCCGGGTACACCATTTTGTAGCCGAACAATCCGCCGGCGATGAACAGGCCCACCGACGAAATCATGAAGGGCGTCACGTAGGTCTTTTCGTGCCGGTACAGGCCGGGCGCGATGAACGCCCACACCTGGTAGAGCACGAAGGGCGAGGCGAGGAACACGCCGGCAATGAAGCCGACCTTCAGGTACATGTTGAAGGGCTCGGTCGGATTCAGGTACACCAGCTTCTGGTCGAGATGATGGTTGCGCAGCGCCTCCATGATCGGCACCTGCATGTAGCCGTAAATCTTTTCGGCGTAGCCGAAGCAGATGCCGAAGCCGGCGGCCACGAACACCAGCGACCAGATGATGCGCCGGCGCAGCTCCTCGAGGTGATCGAGGAAGCTCATGCTCGCCATTTTTTCGGAGACGGCCTTGCGCGCCGCGGCGGCGGGATCGAACTCAGACATCGGCGGCCTTGGCGGGATGATCGGCGGGCGCAGGCGCAGCGCCCTGCGCAGTGGCCGCATCGTGCACCGAGGCGGCATCGGGCGCGGGCGTCACAGCGGCGTCGAGCGTCGTCGGGGCATCGAGCGCGGGCGCGGGGTCGTGCAGAGCGACGGCGGCGACCGTGGGCGCGGTGTTGGCCACGCTTCCTTGCGGCGGCAGGATCTGCGGCTCGGACGCGCGTTTCACGGTCTCTTCCAGCTCCAAATTCCTGATTTCGCCTTCGATTTGCGACTTGAACTCGTTGCTGGCCTTCTTGAATTCGCCCATGGCTTTCCCGATCTGCCTTCCGATTTCGGGCAGCTTCCGCGGCCCGAAGATAATCAGGGCCAGCAGGAAGATGAAAATCATTTCGGGTAAGCCGAGGTTCATGGCTCACATAATACTGCGCGCTGTGTCTTTCGGTCTATCGGTCAGTCGGTGTTTCGGCGGTCGGCGGTTGGCAATCCGTGCCCAATCCGCCTCTTGGCGCTAAATACAAGTCAACCTCTTAGTAAACATCGAGATAGGGGATGGCAGCTTAACATTGTCGCAACTTGCTCGCGCCGCAGGCATATGTCGAGTGGATGAACGCGCATCTCGGTTTCAACCCGAGATCGCAGGGGCACTCGAATGCCCTCGCCGACTTCGTCGTTGCCGATCTCCGGGAATCGTGCCGCGCACTGGCAAAAGACCTTGCTTCGGAAAAGTTAAAGCCCGTCAAGAACGCCGATGTCCGCACTCGGGTTGCGTCACGAAACGTCGATCTGACATTTGTTGAACCGAGTTTGGGTCCGGGAACCGTTCGGGCCGCTGTCGAGAACAAGACGATTATGACGGCGCACGGAAAGGCGAGATGGAATCGCTACGGCGATTTAATCGCTTACTGTAATCATGTCCACAATCACCGGCCCGATTGCATTGCCGCCGCCATCGTGATCGTCAACTGCTGCCCAGTGTATGAAAATCCCGATGCATCTGCGAAGGGCTTGGTGCGTCCGCGGTTCGACATGCAAAAGGTGGTGAAGGACACAATAAAGATATTTGCGGACATTCCGCTCCGCTCATCGGCCGATGATCCGAATGACCAACCGGAAGCCCTGGCCGTGATAGTCGTGAACTACGATGGAAAGAACCCCGCCAAGCTCATAACAGACGAACTCTCGCCGAAACCGGACAGTCCAATTCGCTACGAAGCATTTCTGCAAACGTTTTGCAGTTTGTATAGGAAGCGATTCGGTACGGGCCGCTAATTTCAGTGTGTCGGCTGTTCCCGTCGCTTAGACGAGGATGATTTTCCTCGCAAGTGGGTGTTGACCTGAACGGCCCCGAACAGCCGGTCGGTACCGTTTGCCAGCCGTGTGACGGCCATGTCGAAATAATGTTCGTCCACTTCGACGCCGATGCTATTGCGGCCCGTCAGAGCTGATGCAAGGCTGGTTGTTCCAGTGCCAAGAAATGGGTCGAGCACCGTGTCACCAACAAAGCTGAACATTCTGACTAGTCGAGTCGCTAACTCAAGCGGAAACGGCGCAGGGTGATCTCTAGTCGAAGCGCCTGTGACGTCTGTCCATATCTGCTGGAACCATTTCTGATGGTTCGCGGCGGAGATGACGCTTAGTATCCTGGTGCTGACGGACGGTTTGCGGTATGCGCCATACTTCCGCTGCATGAGTACAAACTCAACATCATTCTTCACGACAGCGTTGGGTTCATACGGTTTTCCCAGAAACCCGGAGGAACCATTCTCGACCTCGTGCTTGGCGTTAGCGATCTTGTACCAGAAGATCGGTGCGAGATTATCGAAGCCGATGGCACGGCAATGCTCTTGAATGGAAGCATGCAGCGGCACGACCATATGACGACCGCCGTTATTGCGGCGCGACAAGCAAACATCACCAACTACTACGATGAGCCGACCGCCGGGTACGAGTACGCGCCGACATTCCTGCCAGACTTTGTCGAGTTCCAAAACAAACTTCTCGTAGTCGTTTATGAAACCGAGCTGGCCTTCTGACTGGCGGTATTCCTTCAACGTCCAGTAGGGAGGCGATGTTACGACCAGGTGCACGGACTCGGACGCAACCTCCGCAAGTCGCCGGCGTGCATCGCCCCGGTGGAGATCGTGAACGGTCGGAATTCGCGGAATGATGGAATCTATCAAGGCCGTCAGCCTTGGATTTTTTGCAATGCGTGGGAGGTCGGTTTGCGGGTCTCGGATGTTGTTCAGTTCTAATGGGAGGAATCTTTCGTGGGCGCCGCTGCCGCCACAATCGTGCGGGTGTATTGGCGTGGTCGTGATCATGGGGGAGCGCTGACCCACTTTAGCACTTCCTAAGTACACAGCAGGAAGCCAGAGGCTATGTCAGCTTTAGCTTACGCCCAAGAATCTCCCGTGCGCACCGATTTGATGCTCTCTTACTCATCCGCCGCTTTCTTGTCAAGCCCCCAAAACCCGAAGTTTCCCCGCAAGCTATTGAAAACGCCTGAGAAATATCGCCGCCGTATGTGGCGGGTTTTCCCTCCCAATTTGCTACGCTTAAAGTAGGGACTACTATGTCCGGCTCTTTGACATCGTGGCTTCCACCGCAGGTTGGTCGCACATCCATCGCCGACCACCAAGCACCAGCCGCTGACCACCCGCTCCCCCAGGTTACCTGCCGATTCCCCAGGTTACCTGGAGCTAACTCATTGATTCCACACACCATCCCCCGGGAGGGGGGTATAACCTATGCCCGTTGCCAAACTCGATAACGCTCCCCGCTGCCAGCACACCAAGCTCAACGGCGCCCCCTGCGCCGCACCTGCCCGCCGCGGACGCAACTATTGCGTCTTCCACGACGCCGCCCACGCCAAGCAGCCCGACGACACCCTCCGCATGGTCGAGGACGCCATGAGCCTGCAATACGCCCTCTTCCAGGTCATGCGCCTCCTCACCGACAAGGCCGTGGACACCAAGCGCGTCGCCCTCATGCTCTACGCCCTGCAGATCGCTGCCTGCAACCTCAAGCGCCTCCATGAGGAAACGCAGGAAATCGCCAACTCCGCCGACATGGCCGGCGAAAAATCGCTAATGAAGGAATTACTCGAGGTATTGCAAATCCCGGAAACCGAAGCCGAACGCATGGCGGAAGAGTCGGCCGCCGAGCAGGAGCGTGAGAATCCGTCGTCTCAGACCCACACCATCAAGGCCTGCGCCTGCGACACTGGTCAACCAACCGCTAATTCTAGAGACGTGTCATTCCGAGCGAGGACGCGCCGGCAGGCCCGCGCGCCCGGTGGAGCCTGTCCTGAGCGCAGCGAAGGAGCGACGCGGGCTGCCGCCGCGCGTCCGAGTCGAGGAACCTGCTTTTCAGTGGCACGCATGAGCTCTTGAAAAAGCAGATTCCTCGCTCCGCTCGGAATGACACTCCTTTGCGGTTGTGCCTGGCGCCTGAAACTTGCCGCCTGGAACCTTGCGCCTCTGGTACTTTCGTACCTTTCGGGGGACAAAATGCCCGTAAATGCCCCGAAAAGCCCGTGTTATACTGCGAACAGCTCACGGTGAGGACATCGTTCGCGTCTTCGTCGCACCGGAAGGATTTCTATCAACATGCTCCGTGGCGCTCGCCGATCCCTTCTCCTGGTCGTCCTGGTCATCCTGGTATGTGGCTTCCTGGGCGCGCTGTTTGGTCAGCGTGTCAGCCCCTCGCAGCCGTCCTCCGACACCGACGTGCGCGACAGCCTGCGCTCGTTCTCCCAGGTCTATGACGTGGTCGAGCAGAACTACGCCGAGCCGGTGAACGCCGACAAAGCCATCTTCAACGGCGCCATTCCCGGCATGCTGCGGGTGCTCGATCCGCACTCCAACTTCTTCGATCCCAAGTCGTACTCGCTGCTGCGCGAAGAGCAGCGCGGCAAGTACTACGGCGTGGGCATGTCGGTGGGACCGCGCAACAACAAAGTCATCGTGCTGATGCCGTTCGTGGGCACGCCGGCATATAAAGTCGGCATCCATCCCGGCGACGTGATCGCCGCCGTGGACGGCAAGCCCACCGACAACCTGAGCACCAGCGAAGTCGCCGACCTGCTCAAGGGACCCAAGGGCACGCAGGTGCGCATCACCATCCTGCGCGAGGGCGCCCCCAAGCCGATGGAGTTCACCGTCACGCGCGACGAGATTCCGCGCTACAGCGTGGACCTGCATTTCCTGATCCGCCCGGGCATCGGATACCTGCACGTCACCGGCTTCCAGGAGACGACCGACAAGGAAGTCCAGGACGCACTCGATCAATTCGGCGAGTTGAAGGGCCTGATCCTCGATCTCCGCCAGAACCCCGGCGGGCTGCTGAGCGAGGGCGTCGGCGTGGCCGACAAGTTCCTGCCCAAGGGCGCGGTGATCGTGTCACACCACGGGCGCTCGTCGCCGGAGAAGGTGTATCGCGCCAGCCACGGCAACGGCGGACGCAACTACCCGATCGTCGTGCTGGTAAACAAGGGCACGGCGTCGGCCGCCGAGATCGTCGCCGGCGCCATTCAGGACCACGACCGCGGGCTCGTCGTCGGCGAGAACACCTTCGGCAAGGGCCTGGTGCAGACCGTTTATCCGCTGTCGGAGAACACCGGCCTGGCGCTGACCACCGCCAAGTACTACACCCCCAGCGGGCGGCTCATCCAGCGCGATTACAGCAGCGTCTCCCTGTATGACTACTACTACAACCGCGACAACGGCGAGAACGGCAGCGCCAATCGCGAAGTCAAGATGACCGACAGCGGCCGCGCGGTGTACGGCGGCGGCGGCATCACCCCCGACGTCAAGGTCCCGGCCATCAAGACCAATCACTTCCAGGACACGCTGCTGCAGCACTACGCGTTCTTCAATTTCGCCAAGCACTACCTCATCAACCGCCACATCCCCAAGACCTTCGAAGTGGATGACCAGGTGATGCTGGAATTCCGCAGCTTCCTCACCGACCAGAAAATTGCCTGGTCGGAAGCGGAGCTGGCGCCGGTGAACGATTGGATCCGCGCCGGCATCAAGAGCGAAATGTTCATTGACGAGTTCGGCCAGGTCGAGGGCCTGAAGGTCCGCGCGGAAGCTGATCCGCAGGTGCAGAAAGCGCTCGACCTGCTGCCCAGGGCAAAAGAACTCGCCGACAACGCGCGCCGCACCATCGCCGAACGCAACAGCGCGCGCAACAATCCGCCCAGCAATCGGTAGGAAAACAGTTGCCAGTTGCTAGTTTCTAGTTGTTAGGCAAAACGAGATCAATGAAGAAAGGGCACGCAAAAATCCATGCCCTTTTCGTTTTTCTGTTTTTTTCTCCGCGTCTCGGTGGTGAAATGCTGGTCAGGCTGCGACGTGAAGATCGGCCACGCACTTCCTGACCTCCTCCAATACCTCCTTGTCGTTCCACTTGCATGCCACTCCGTGCGCGCCCAGATACTGCAGGTACTGCTCCGAGAAAGGATGCCGCGCCGCCGAATGCATCACCACGCAGGGCGTCCACAACTGCCCTCGGCGCAGCAGCTTCAACAAGCGCTCGCAGTTCAGATCGGGCGGATGATCGCCCACCAGCAGGACATCAAAGCGGCTGGCGTCCATCAATTTCAGGGCCTCGTTCAGCTCCCATGCGGTGGTAGTTTCATATCCTTGTTCCTCCAGTACACGTTCCAGGGCGATGAGTACGGATTCATCACTGTCCACGATGAGAATTTTCTTGTTCTGCGTGCGCATGGCACTTGCCTCCTGTTCAGGGAGTTCACACACGTAGCGGGCAGCAGAAAGCAGAACCGGGACCCGCAGAAGCGGCCCGCATAGCACACAAGGATTACGGGAGATGGCGCAACTGAGACAATCGCGCTGAAAGATGGTGCTCATGGGAACTTCTATCCCAAGCTGCAGGACAGGTACCCGGCTAGGGTTAGCTTACTCCCCCCGGCCGCCGTTTTCAGCCATTACTTTGGTACCGGCAAGGGGCGCCATTCCCAAATTAGTGACGCGGTTCCGGCTTGGTTTTCGGTTGTCGTTTTCGGCTTTCCCTTTCCAATTCCCCGATTCCGCGGTCCGGCAATTCCGCAATTTACAATGCTTCCATGTCCGACCTGTTCGCGCCTTTCTCGCTTCGCGGAGTCACGCTGCGCAACCGCATCGTCGTTTCCCCCATGTGCCAGTACTCGAGCCACGACGGATTTGCCAACGACTGGCATTTCGTCCACCTCGGAAGCCGTGCCGTCGGCGGCGCCGCGCTGATCTTCACTGAAGCCTCCGCGGTCACGCCCGACGGGCGCATCAGCCCCGACGATCTCGGCATTTACCAAGACGGACACGTCGAATTTCTCTCCCGAATCGTCAAGTTCATCCATGCCCAGGGCGCGCTTGCCGGCCTGCAATTGGCGCACGCCGGGCGCAAGGCCTCGACCGACGCACCCTGGCGCGGGGGCAAGCCGCTGGACGAAGCGCATCGCGGCTGGCGTCCCATCCTGGCGCCCAGCGCGATTCCGTTCGGCGACGGCTACCAGGTTCCCAAAGCGATGGACGAATCCGACATCCGCGCCGTCGTCAGCGCCTTTGCCGCCTCGGCGAAACGCGCTCTGGACGCCGGTTTCGACGTGATCGAAATTCACGCCGCGCACGGATACCTGCTGCACTCGTTCCTCTCGCCGCTCTCGAACCAGCGCGCCGACCGCTACGGCGGCTCATTCGCGAATCGCATCCGCCTGCTATGCGAGGTGGTGTCGGCGGCGCGCGGAGTGTGGCCGCAAGACAAGCCGCTGTTTGTGCGAATTTCGTGTACCGATTGGGAGGAAGGCGCCTGGGACATCGCGCAGTCGGTGGAACTGGCGCGCCAGTTGAAGCCGCTGGGCGTGGACCTGATTGATTGTTCCAGCGGCGGCATCGCGCCGCACATCAAGATTCCCGTAGGAGCGGGATACTAGGTGGAATTTGCCGAGCGCATCCGCCGCGAAGCGCCGATCGCCACCGGCGCGGTGGGCATGATCACCTCCGCGCAGCAGGCGGACACCATCGTGCGCAGCGGCCAGGCCGACGTGGTGGTGATGGCGAGGGAATTTCTGCGGCAGCCGTACTGGCCCTTGCGCGCGGCCAAGGAACTCGGCCACGACTTCCCGTGGCCAAAGCAGTATGAGAGAGCGAAATAGGCGTTGGCCAATCGGCTCGCGATTTCAGCCGTCCCTACGGGACTCTGATCTGAAGCCGCATGGTTCCCGGCGCTGAAGCGCCGGGCTACTGTCATTCGCCCCTGCGGGGCTGGCGAGTCTTTGACCTCAGTTTGAAAAACCAGAGCCAAAGCACAGCCGCTGATTTTCCTGAAGCCTGACGCCTGAAGCCTGGAGCCTAATCCGCCATCACCGGTTCCTCGCGCTCGTCGGCCGCCGCTTCCGCTTCCGGTTTCTTGAATTTCCTGCGCGACCACTGCTGCGCCCGGTCGAGGTAGATGTAGAACACGGGCGTGATGTACAGCGTCAACAACTGCGAGAATACCAGCCCGCCGACCACGGCCAGCCCCAGCGGCCGGCGCGACTCCGCCCCCGCGCCGATACCCAACGCGATGGGCAACGTGCCCATGAGCGCGGCCATGGTGGTCATCATGATCGGGCGGAAGCGCACCAGGCAGCCATAGTAGATGGCGTCGGCCGCCGTCTTGCCGGCATTGCGCTGCGCGTCGAGCGCAAAGTCGATCATCATGATGGCGTTCTTCTTCACGATGCCCACCAGCATGATGATTCCCACAAACCCGTACAGATTCAGGTCGAGGTGAAAGAGCTTGAGCGTGAGCAGCGCGCCCACGCCCGCCGCCGGCAGACCGGACAAAATCGTGATCGGGTGAATAAAGCTCTCGTACAAAATCCCCAGCACGATGTAGATGACCAGGATGGCCATGATGAGCAGGATGCCCATGCCCTTGAACGACGACTCAAACGCCTGCGCCGCGCCCTGGAAACTGGTGGTGATCGAGTCGGGCAGCACGCGGCGCGAAACGCGGTTGATCTCATCGACCGCGTCGCCCAGCGCCACGCCCGGCTTCAGGTCGAAGGAAACCGTGACCGCCGGCAACTGCCCGAGGTGATTGATCGCCATCGGCCCCAAGTCGCGCCGCAGGTGGGCCAGCTCCGACAGCGGAACCAGTTGCGGGGTGCAGCCGGTCTGGGTTTGGCAAGAGCGCACGTAGAGCAGCGACAGCGCCGAAGGATCCATCTGGTATTCGGGCTTCAATTCCATGACCACGCGATAGGCATTGTTGGGCGCGTAGATGGTGGAAATCTGGCGCGAGCTGTACGCGGTGTAGAGTGCGTCCTCGATCTGCGTGGCGGTCACGTTCATGGTGGCAGCCTTGTCGCGATCGATCACGAGGTTCACCTGCGGATTTTTCATCAGCAGGTCGCTGGTCACGTCCTGCAGGATGGGGCTCTTGCGCAGCTCGGCTTCCAGCTTGGGGGCGTAGTCGTACAAGTCCTTGGTGTCGGGGCTCTGCAGGGTGTACTGGTACTGGCTCTTGGTGAGCTGGCCGCCGATGCGGATGAGCGGCGGATTCTGCAGGAAGCTCTGGATGCCGGGAATTTTCGCCACGATCGGACGCCAGCGCTGCATCATGGCGTCCACGCCCGGGCGCTCGCCGAGCGGCACAAAGCGCGCCACCATGAATCCCTGGTTGGTGGCGCCGCGCGGCACCGCCGCGAAAAACGTGCTCACGTACTTGCCGTCGGGCGAGTCCAGGATGGCGCGCGCCACCGCCACCTGGTGCGCCTTCATGTCTTCGAAGGAAATGCCCTGCACCGCCTCCGTCATGATGTAGATCTGGCCCTGGTCCTCGCTGGCGAGAAAGCCCTTGGGGATGGTGACGAACAGGTAGCCGGTGGCGACCAGCACCGCCGCCGAAACCGCCATGACCGTGAGCTTGTGCCGCAGCACCACCTGCAGGGTTTTGTCGTACAGGTGCAACATGCCGTCGAAGAATTTCTCCGACAGCAGGTACAGCTTGCCATGTTTGATCTCGGCGTAAGGCCGCAGGATGCGGCTGCACAGCATCGGCGTCAGGCTCAGCGAGACGACGCCCGACACCAGGATGGCCGCCCCGATGGTCACCGCGAACTCGTGCAGCAGGCGGCCCACGATGCCGCCCATGAACAGCACCGGGATGAACACCGCCGCCAGCGACAGCGTCATGGAGACAATGGTGAATCCAATCTCGCGCGATCCGCGCAAGGCCGCCTGCATCGGCTTTTCGCCGTGCTCCATGTGGCGCACGATGTTTTCCAGCATCACGATCGCGTCGTCCACCACGAAGCCCACCGAGAGCGTCATCGCCATCAGCGACAGGTTGTCGAGCGAGTAGTTGAGCGCGTACATGACCGCGAACGTTCCCACCAGCGAGAACGGCAACGCCAGGCTGGGAATAAAGGTCGCCGACAGGTTACGCAGGAACAGGAAGATGACCAGGATCACCAGAATGAGCGACAGGAAGAGGGTGAATTTCACGTCGTCCACGGACGAGCGGATCGTCTTCGAGCGGTCGTACAGGGTGTCCAGGGAAACCGAGGCCGGGATCTGCGAGCGGAACGACGGCAGCAGCGCCCGGATGCTGTCCACTACCTCCACCGTATTCGTCCCGGGCTGCTTCTGGATGGCGAGCACGATGGCGCGGTTGAGATTGTGATCGGGACCGGCGTACCAGCTCGCCGTCTTGTCATTCTCCACGCTGTCGAAGACGTTGCCCAGTTCGCCCAGGCGCACCGGATTGCCGTTGCGGTAGGCAACAATCAGCGGCCGGTACTGGTCGGCATTGGTGAGCTGCCCGTTGGCCAGCACGGTGAATGCCTGCCGGTTGCCCCAGAGCGTGCCCGTCGGCAGGTTGACGTTGCCGCTCTGCACGGCCAGGTTCACTTCGTCAATGCCGATCTGGTGGGCCGCCAGCTTCTTGGGATCGAGCTGCGCCCGCACCGCGTACTTCTGGGCACCATAAACCATCACCTGCGCCACGCCGCTGACCATGGAGATGCGTTGCGCCATCAAGGTCTCGGCATATTCGTCCACGTCGGAGAGCCGCAATGTCGGCGAGCTGACCGACAAATACAGTACCGGCTGGTCGGCCGGGTTTACCTTCTGGTACGTCGGCGGGGCGGGCAGGTCCTGCGGCAGGTCACGGCCCGCCTTGGCGATCATCGCCTGCACGTCCTGCGCCGCCGCGTCGATATTGCGGGTCAGGTTGAATTGCAGGGTGATGGACGAGGTCCCCAGCATGTTGGTGGACGTCATCTGGTCCACCCCGGCGATGGTGGAGAACTGCTTCTCCAGCGGCATGGCCACCGCCGACGCCATCGTGTCCGGGCTTGCTCCGGGCAGCGCCACGCTCACCTGGATGGTGGGGAAATCCACGTTGGGCAGATCGCTCACCGGCAGCGCGCGATAGCCCATGATGCCGAACAGAAGGATAGCCAGCATGACCAGCGTGGTCATCACCGGGCGCCGGATAAAAAGTTCCGCGATGCTCACAGTCCGTTACCCTGCCGAGCTGCCGGCTGCGTCGCCGCTTCCGTATTGCTGGCCGCGTTCGCCGGTTTCGACAACGCCACTTTCCTTCCGGGCGTCAGCCGTACTTGGCCGTCGGTGACCACCTGTTCGCCGGCGCGCACGCCCGAAGTAATCACCGAATCGCTGCCGACAACTCGCGACACCGTCACGTTGCGCAATTCCGCGGTGTTGTCCGGCTTGACCACGAAAACGTATTGCCCGTTCTGTCCCGTCTGCACCGCCGCGCTGGGAATCAGCACGGCGTTCTTGTCGGTGCTCAGCGTCAGGCTGACATCGGCGAATTGTCCCGGCCACAGCCGGCGATCATGGTTGGCGAAGGTCGCCTTCAGCTTGATCATGCCCGTCGCCGGGTCCACGGTGTTGTCAATGAAGGTGAGTATGCCCTCCGCGGGCTTGGGTTCGTTGGGCACCCGCACCATCACCGCCAGCTTGCGGCTGGCCTGGGACCTCTTGATCTCCGGCAGGTACATCTCCGGAACCGCAAAGGTAGCGTAGATGGGCTCGACCTGGTTGATGCTGAGGATCGGAATGTCGTTCGCCTTGACCACGTTGCCCCGGTGCACCAGCAGGTTGCCGGTGCGCCCATCAATCGGCGAATAAATGGTGGTATAGGTCAGGTTGACCTTGGCCGTCTCCACCGCCGCGCGATCGGCCTCCACCGCCTGCTTCAAGGCGTCGGCCGCAGTCGTGATCTGGTCGTACTGCTCGCGCGATACTACCCCCTCTTTGAACAGCGCGGCATAGCGCGTCGCCTGCGCGTGCGCATTGGCCTCCTGCGCCAGATCGCGCGCCAGGTTGCCCTGCGCCTGCGCCAGCGCCGCCTGGTAGGGCCGCGGGTCAATCACGAACAGCAGGTCGCCGCGGCGCACGTCCTGCCCTTCGGTGAACCCCTCCTTGGTGATTTCGCCGGCGATCATGGACTTCACCTGCACGTTGGAATACGCCTCCACCGTGCCCACCGCTTTGACCTCCAGCGGAATGTCGCGCTGCATCGCCGCCGCCACCACCACCGGCGCGGCCGCATCCACCGGCGGTCCCGCCTTGGTCTTGCCGCACGCGGACAGCAGCACGAGAGCGGAAAATGTGACCAGCACCGCGATCCGAGAATTTCTAGTTATGAGTAGACAATTCATGATTCAGAACCTGAAAAGCCTTTACACAGCATGGTGACTCCCGGCAAACGCGAGGTCTTTCGGCTCGGTCCCAACGCGCTCAAAAGCGGGGCGCGTTGGCCCTCGCTCAGGATGACACACGTTAGGAGTCAATTCCTACGCTCTCGCACTCCTTAAGTCTTCAATCTTCAATCGTCAATCTGCAATATTCAATCCTTTTCCATCCCATGCAACCACACGTCCACCAGGGTTGCGCTGACGTGCTGCGGATCGAAGGTCTGCACCCGCTTGCCCCCGAACAGCTCCTGAATCTGGAAGTGATACCAGACCATGCCCAGGAAGCCGCGCGCGGCCAGCAGCGGGTCCACGTCGCGGAAGCGACCGGCCGCGATCCCGCGCCGGATGTAATCGGCCAGCAGTTCCAGATATTGCGCCACATGGGTGCGGAAAAAGCGGTGTGTCAGCTCGTGGTTCTCGAGCGCGGTGTAGAGCAGCAACCGGCTGAGGGTGACGTCGCGGCTCAGCATTTCTTCGGCGATCGCCGTCAGCAGCTCGCGGTCGCTGCCGCCCGCCGCCAGCTTGGTTTCCAGGCGCGCCCGTCCGCCGCGCACCCGGATCTGGTTCTCGATCACCGCCCAGTACAGCTCTTCCTTCGTCGGAAAATGGCGAAAGATGATCGCCTCATTGACGTGCACTTGCTGAGCGATCTGGCGCGTTGTCGTCCCTTGGTATCCCTGCCGTGCGAACAGCTCGGTGGCCAGTTCCAGGATCTGCTGACGTCGCTCCTCCGCCGGAATTCTGACCTGGGAGGCCGACATTGTAAGTACCCGCTTACTATTTATCCGAGGTACTCAGGGAAGTCAATCGGAAAGCGGGGTTAGCTCACAAACGGAGAGGGCCACCGTTGTCGGGCAGGGCGCTTCGGAGGCATCAGACGACCTTCGGATCGGTCGGGTCGGAAACTGCCGGGAGTCTCTTGGCCGGCGCTTCGCCACACAACTTGCGCATAAAGCTTTCCCATTCGGAATCTGCACCCGACGTCCGCTGGTGCCAGGCGCGGAAGCTCCACCATCCCTCCGAGTCCCACCACTCGCGGAAGCTTTCCACCATCTCGGCCGGCAATTGGATCTGCGCGCGCCACTTCTGACCTTCGTCGCAGCGCTGCTCGCGGTCGTCGTCGGACATCATGTTCGTCCCCCCAGAACCTGCCTCCATTGAATCGTGGCTTGGTGCGGAGAGCCAGATATCGCGCGTAATCGGAAGTTGCCCGGAGGTAACGGTCAACCAGGGGGAAAAGGCGCCGGCGAGCGGCCCCCCGGTGCTACCGGACCATAAAGTGCAGATACGAAATCCCCACCCGCATGTGCCGTAGCCAAGCATCCGGCACCGTCACTGCCAGTGACAATCCCAGCAACGCGTGTGCGATTCCCAGCGGGTAAAGGTTGCGGTACCGCCGGAACAGCGACAGAAAAAACACCGCCGCCAGCAGCGTTCCCGCCATCAACACCGGGTTGGGAAGGTGCGCGAAGCAGAACAGCGCAGCCGCTCCCCACAGCGCGCGCCGGCTGTCGCCGAGCAGTTCCTCGAGGTTCAGGAAGAAGAATGAATTCAGGATGAACTGCTGCATCAGCGCCCAGATGGCGTAGCCGCTGGAATGCCACAACAGAGGGTGCGTGCCGAATAAGCCGCGCAGTGTTCCTGCCTTCCAGCCGATCAGCACAATGACCGAGGCCGCAGCCAGGGCAACCGGGATGGCGATCAGGGAATTCACGAATCCCCGCGTGCCCAGGCCGAGTTGGCGCAGGGACCGCCGGTTGAGCAGCGTCGCCACCACAATCCACACTGCGGCCGCCAGCGCAAAGATGCGCTGCGTGGGGCCCTCGGTCCACAGCGAAGCCTCCAGCAGGCTGTAGGCCACGACCATCTGGCTCCATCCCCAGGTTGGGTTCATTTGAGCTGTAACCAATCTTAAGCGCTCAGGGACGCTGCGTACGCGCTCGCTGCTGGCGTTTCGACCTCCCCTGTCGTGGCGGGGTTGCGGCAGCCGTGTTCAAATCGAGAGTTGCGGCATGGGGCTCTGCGGCGTCCTCCGGTCACCGATTTACCCGGTCGGCTGCGGCTATAATCGGAGGTGTCTTGAGCTCTCTTTCGCGATATTCCGCACTGCTTCTTCTCGTCCTGGCCGCCCTGGGCGCCGCCGCCCAGATGCGTCCCGCCAATCCCTCGGCCCAGACCCTGCTGGTGCTGCCGTTTGAAAACGAGTCTAAGGCGCCCGGCCTGGAGTGGATTAGCGAATCCTTCCCCGAAGTGCTCGGCCAGCGGCTGGCCTCGCCGCTGCTCTACATCGTCTCGCGTGACGACCGCAGTTACGGCTTCGACCGCGCCGGCATCCCTGCCAACGTCCATCTTTCGCGCGCCACGCTCTACCGCATCGCCGAGCAAATGGATGCCGACTATGTGGTGCTCGGCGCCTACAACTTCGACGGCCAGGCGTTCACCGCGCGCGCGCAATTGCTCGACATGAAAGCGCTCCGCCTTTCGCCCGAGCAAAAGCAATCGGGCGCGCTGGTGAAGCTGATTGACGTCCAGACCGCGCTCGCCTGGGACCTGCTGCGCCTGGTGCATCCCGAACTGCTGCCCTCGCGCAACCAATTCATCACCGCCGCGCCTTCCATCCGGCTTGACGCATTCGAAAACTACGTGCGCGGCGTGGTCGCCACCTCGCGTCCGGTGAAGATCAAGTTCTTCCGCGAAGCCATCCGCCTCAGCCCGGACTACACGCAAGCCATGCTGCATCTCGGGCGCACCTACTTCGACGGCCGCGACTACGAGCAGGCGGCGACGTGGTTCGCGCGTGTTCCCCGCAGCGATCCCGCGGCGCGCGAAGCCAGCTTCTATCTGGGCCTGGCCGGCTATTACATGGGCGACTTCGCCAAATCGGAAGACGCGTTCGCCTTCGTTGCCTCCCGCCTGCCGCTCACCGAGGTGTACAACAACCTCGGCGTGGTCGCCGGGCGCCGCGGGAAGCACAGCGAGATCGAATACCTGCAGCAGGCAGTCAAAGCCGATCCCAGCGATCCCGACTATCACTTCAACCTCGGCATTGCGCTCTACAAGGCAAGCGACCTCGCCGGCGCTGCACGCCAGTTGCGCGAAACCCTGGCCCTGCGTCCCGCCGATTCGGAAGCCAAGGCGCTGCTCGAATCGATCGCCCCGCTGGCGACCGCGGCGGCGTTGCGCACCTCGGACCGGCCCGCGGCGACCGGCAAAGTCCCTCTCCAACGCATCAAGCGCAACTACGACGAGACTTCATTCCAGCAACTGGCGCTGGAGATCCAAAACGCTGCCGAGCTGCGCTTGTCGCAGACCGACCCGCACACGCACGCGGAATTCCACGTCACTCGCGGGCGCGAATACCTGGCGCAGGGATTCAAGGTGGAGGCGGAACGCGACTTCCGGGAGGCGGTTCAGCTTGATCCCACCAACGCCGACGCGCATGTCGGCCTGGCATGCGTGCTGGAGGACATCAACGAGCCCTCCGCGCGCGCCGAAGCCCAGACCGCGCTCCGCCTGCAGCCCATCTCCACCGACGCGTTGCTGGTGCTGGCGCGCCTTGATCTGAAAACGAACCAGGCGCAATCCGCCGAACAGATCGTGGACCGCGTGCTGGCGCTGGAACCGAACAACTCGGCCGCATTAGCGCTGAAGCGAACGATTTCGGATAAACTCGGAACTAGATAGCCATGACCGCCAAACTGCATTGCCGATTGCCGATTTTCGATTGCCGATTGCAAAGCCGCCTCTCTCCGCCAATCGACAATCGACAATTGACAATCAGAAATGGTTTTAGGACGCTGTTCGCAATCCTGATTTCGTTATTGTTCCTGACGCCTATCGCGCGCGCGGAAGTTCTCCGCCTCGACATCAACGACACCATTCACCCCATCACGCTGGAATACATCACCCGCGGCATCGAAGCCGCCAAGGCGCAGCACGCCGACGCCATCCTGATCCGGCTTTCGACGCCCGGCGGCCTGGCCGAATCGACGCGCGAAATCATCCAGCAGATCGTGGCTTCGCCCGTGCCGGTCATCATCTACGTCGCGCCCAGCGGCGCGCGCGCCGCCTCGGCCGGGTTCTTCATCCTGGAGGCCGCCGACGTCGCCGCCATGGCGCCCGGCGCCAACACCGGCGCGGCCCATCCGGTCACGCTCGGCGGCGGCCAGCCCGACAAGATCATGGCGGAAAAAATGGAGAACGATTCCGCCGCCCTCATGCGCTCCGTGGTCGCCAAGCGCGGCCGCAACGTCGAGGTCGCCGAAAGCGCCGTGCGCCAGTCCAAGTCCTTCACCGACCAGGAAGCACTCAAGGACCACCTGATTGACGTGGTCGCCCCCAACCAGGAAGACCTGTTGAAGCAACTCGATGGCCGCGAGATCACGCGCTTCAACGGCGACAAGGTCACGCTCCATCTGGTGAACAAGCCGGTGCGCGATTTCGAAATGACGCTCAAGCAGAAGATCCTCGCCTTCCTCATGGATCCCAACATGGCGTTTGTGCTTCTCGCCATCGGACTGCTGGCGCTCTACGTCGAGTTCAACCATCCCGGCGCCATCGTCCCCGGCGTGGTCGGATTCTTCTTCGTTGTCCTTGCCGTCTTCGCCTTGAACATCCTGCCGGTGCGCTATACCGCGCTGGCGCTGATCCTGGTGTCGTTCGTCTTCTTCACACTGGAGGCGAAGTTCGCCTCGCATGGCGTTCTCACCATCGCCGGCATCGTGTCGCTGGTCTTCGGCGCGCTGTTGCTGGTGGACGCGCCCATCCCGCAGATGCGCGTGCGTCTCTGGACCGCGCTCGCCGTCGCCGTTCCACTTGGCCTGATTACGACGTTCCTGATGGGAATCGCGCTCAAGGCCCGCCGCGGCAAGATCACCACCGGCGCGCAGGGACTGGTCGGCGAAATCGCCGTCGCCCGCACCCCGCTGACCCCGCAGGGAAGGGTCTTCGTCCACGGCGAACTGTGGAACGCCATTTCCTCCGCCCCGTGCGACGCCGGCGAGCAGGTGCGCGTCCGCGCCGTGGCCGATCTGCATTTGGAAGTCGAGCCGGTGAGGGTCACGACCGCAAAATAGTTACCGCCGCAGCCGCCCGTCGTCGCCCAATGCGAACAAGCCCGACTGCGCAATGCGCTCGGAGAACGCGGCCTGTTCCATCGTCAAATAGAGCCCGTCCGGCTGCCGGTGTTTCGCCCGGAATTTTCTGGCGTGTTCTTCTGACCAGAAGAATACGGTCTGCATTCAATAGTCGTGAATGATGTTGGGGCCGTGGAAGCTCTGCCAATTCATGTCGGGTTCAAACAACAAGGGCGATGCGCCCGGCGAGAGGACCCGCCAGCGCAGATCATCATCAACTTCGATGGCGATCGGGAGCGAGCAATGACGGCAACTCGACTCGATGCGGACCCGCAGTTGCTCTCCCCGCAGGCGTCCTTGCACGAAGGACGTGGCAAACGCGTCCTCCGCTCAAGCCCCAAAAGTCTTTTCTCCGGTCGAGAAGGTCAGCCGATGTGGCGTCCGCGAGGTCGTCACCGGAAATGCCCAACCCACGTTGCCGCCGGCATCGCGCACCAGAAAGAACAGATGCTGTTCCAGGTCGGCGAGAATCCGCGTCACTTCGTGGAGCTCGAGGCCGGTGGTCTGCGCGATTCGGCCGGGGCGCAGGGGGCGGCGTTGCCGCGGCAATTCGCGTACCACGAAGTCGCGGACCAGATGGTGCCGGCGCGTCATGAATGCCAGGCGCGCGGTCATGCGCGCCGGAAGATTGTGCATGGCTTGCACGAATCCGTCTTCCGGCAGGGTGAGGATGTCGCGGCCGACGCCGTGCAGGATTGGCGCGCTCATCGTCGCCCCTTTTTGCCGGCAGGTGCGCTCCGGACAACGAAAGCGCGGTTGCCATCGGCTGTAGTGATGTGGTACATATGTACCATGGTAACACAACCGGAACGGCCGCGCGAGATCCAGCGGGTGCAAACGGGGATCCGGATCGAGAAACGGCTTTTGAAGGTTCTCAAGGCCGTCGCCGAACTGAAAGACTTGGCGGTCGGCGACCTGCTGGAAGGAATCCTGCTGCACGTTTTCGAGGGCAAGACGCCCTTCTCCGGAGCAACGCTCCGGCAGATCGGCGAATTCAAGAAGATTTACGGGTGCGACTTAAAGGCGTCCGACAGTCACCAATTGAAGGAGCGCCGGCGATGAATGCAACCAGCGGCAAAGGCCGGTTTCATGGTTTCGGCTGGTTGATGGGCCCCGTTTTCGAACGAATCTGCGGGACCGGGCTCGGCAGAGCGCGGGAACGCGCGGCGGGGTAGCTGGATGCGGATTGGCGCCAGTTCCGAAACGGGTCGACGGCTGAGTGTTTCAGGTCGGCGATGATGCGACGAAGACGCCGCTGCCGGAGTATCAACTGACTGACCAGTTGCGCAAGACCAAGTGCGTCCTGGTCATACCAGACAGGAGATGTGCTGTCAGCAATTTCCCAGATTTCCTGAGCGTCCAGCGATTCCACGCGCGTAAGCCACGGTTCAAAGCTTTCCCAGCCGGTTACCTGCAAATAGACCTCACGCCAGTCATAGAGGCCGTACCGCGGCGAGTCAGGGAAATCCCAGTGCGTTGCGTTGAAGCAGTGTCCTTGATCAACAAAAACTGCCGAGTACCAGGCGCTTTCAGGCGTGGCAACGAAGACGGCCTGGCGTCGATCGGTATTGCATGTCCACTTGTCGAAGGCCACAGCGCCGATGAATGCGGCGAGGTTCTTGACTCGTGGCAAGCACGCAGCCGGAAGGAGATCGGTAACCATGCCTTCCTGCGGATTCACCGCGAACCGCGAGCCGAAATGAACGCCTTCGCGGCACGCAGCCCGGCCGCTCGGTAGTTCGAAAGACAGTTCAGGAGTCGAACGGATCAACCAGGGCGAAATTTCGACTGCGGCGACCTCCGGCACCGGCAGGCCGATCCGCTGAGCTAAGCGAGACGCGATCCAGTCATTCGCCAGCATCCGCACACCCTGTGGGTTGTTAGTGAATTTCACAACATAAAGGTGAGAATCGCTCGCTCGAAGAAGCTGTGCTTGCGATCCGCCCCGCATTCTGCGCACATGCTGCACGGCCGTCAGTGGCTTCATGTTCTAGATATCCGGTGGACACGAGATGCAAGTGGCCGGCCACGGACCGCAAGACGTTTCGCGGCCGAACTCGCAGCGGGTCGCAAGGTGGAATGCGCTTGTCCGGCAAGATCTGTCTTATGCGCGCAGAAAGAAACCCACGGCGCAGTTCTTGCAGCCTTGCCTTGGCCAATCGGCGGGGTTGAGTCGGTGGTGGAAGAGCGCGGCACGGCATACGAGAGATAGCACGCATCGAGTGGGAAGGGGCGGAGTAAGGATGCCTGGATATGAGGTGTTGTGCCGTTTTGGTGAGCGTTCCAAAATAGTCAAGAATGCGAGCATCCTGAAATTCGTCCCGCAGGGAGTGGCTCGCCGCCCGCGCCCGCTGGATCAGGCCGGCGGCAGCGTCGAAAGACCGGCCTGGCGAAATCCTGGAATTGTGAAACGGCAAGCCGATGGCCAATGGAAGTTCTGGCGCATCATGTTTAACAGCACAATTCCCTCAGCGACGGACGGAAAGCCGATCCAACCGGCCATCGTTACTCCCAAGGTTGCACGGCGGCGAATCGCCGACATCCAGCCGGGCGAATGCTGCTACAATTCGCGCAGATGACTTCATCGTTTGCGCGCTGCGGAGGCGGAGCAAAGATATGAATCCGCTCACATTCATTCCAATCGCCATCGTTGTTCTCTACATCCTCAACTCCATCAAAATCCTTCCCGAGTACGAGCGCGGCGTCATCTTCCGCCTGGGGCGGTTGCTGCCCGAGCCCAAGGGACCCGGCATCTTTCTTGTCTTTGCGCCCGTGGACAAGATGGTCCGCACCTCCCTGCAGCAGGAGGCGCTGGAGGTCCCGCCGCAGGACATCATCACCCGCGATAACGTCACCCTGAAGGTGAACGCCGTTATCTTCCTGCGCGTGGTGGATCCGCGGAAAGCCATCGTCGAGGTGAAGAACTACCTCTACCAGACTTCGCAGTTCGCGCAGACCACGCTGCGCTCGGTGCTGGGCGAGGTCGAACTCGACGAGCTGCTCTCCCACCGCGACAAGCTCAACCTGCGCATCCAGAGCATTCTCGACCAGCACACCGCGCCCTGGGGCGTGAAGGTGGCCAACGTCGAGGTCAAGCAGGTGGACATGCCGGAATCCATGCTGCGCGCCATGGCCAAGCAGGCGGAGGCGGAACGCGAGAAGCGCAGCAAGATCATCCACGCCGAAGGCGAGTTCTCCGCCGCGCAGCGCCTGGTCGATGCGGCGCACCTGCTCGCCACCGAGCCGACCAGCATCCAGTTGCGCTACCTGCAGACGCTGACCGAGATCGGCGTGGAAAAGAACACCACCATCGTCTTCCCGCTGCCGATTGACCTGTTGAAAGGCTTGCAAGCGCTGCTGGATCAGCGCACCAAGGAACCTAAACCCGCGGCGGGAGCGTAGCAGGCTTCGGGCTTCAGGTGTTAGTGGCGGACATAAGACGGAAGGCGTGGCGAGTCGAGTTCCAGTTTTCGGAGTGGAGATGACCAATCAGGATGACGAAGTCACGCTCGGCACAGGCCGCCTTCTGGGCCTGTTTTTTGGCCTGGTGATCGTTTGCGCGCTGTTCTTCAGCCTGGGATTTACGCTGGGACGCCGCTCGGAACCGGTTGCGGCCGCGTCCACCACCGTCCCCGCCGTCGTGGGCGCCGAAGCGAAGCCATCGTCGGCGCGGGCCGAGGCCACAATCAAGCCCGACTGCGCCACTCCGGGCGCGTGCCCGGAAACGGCGCCCAAGTCCACCACCGACGAGCTGACCTTCTATAAAGCGGTGGAGCAGAACGAGCCCAAGGCAAAGCTGGAGCCGCCGGCACCGCCTGCGGCTGCGCGAGTGACCACCCGAACGGCGGAATCCAAGCCGGTAACGCCGGAAATGCACCGTTCGGGGATGCTCGGCTCCGGGTACATGGTTCAGGTGGCCGCGGTCTCCAAGCAGGACGACGCCGAAGCGCTGGTGCAAGCGCTGCGCAAGAAGAGTTATCCCGTCATTACCACCAGCGGGCCGAATGACAAGTTTTATCATGTGCAAGTGGGACCGTTTGCGGAGATGAAGCAGGCGGAAGCGACCCGCTCCAAGCTGATCGCCGACGGGTATAACCCGATCCTGAAGAAATAGCTGTCAGCTCTCAGCTTTCAGTTGTACGAGTTCACCTGCAACTCTGCAGGCGGAGAGGGGCAGAGTGTCATCGTTTCCGCTGAGAGCTGATGGCTGACGGCTACTTCTCAGGATGACGCCCTTCAGGTTTTCGGAATCAACCCGGAAGCAGAGTTAGACCGCGGACATCAAGACCCACAACCACAACTCGCAGCTCTCTACTTAATCACCGACGCGAACAGGTCGGACTGCACCAGCGACTGGAACTTTTTCTCGTCGGACTTGAAGTTCAGCTTCAGGTTGGCGCTGTCGGAATTCACGGTGACGCTGTCCAGCGCGGTCTTCTCCACGCCCTGCGCGTTCATCTTGCGGAACAAGACGCCGGCCTGGACCAGCGACGACAGGGTGGCGGCGGTCATGGAATCGGACGTCACCACGCTCAGGTTGAAGTTCACGCCGTTGTTGAATTCCATGGTGTAGCGCGAGCCGAGCAGGCGCTTGCGCACCATCTCGTAGTCGGCGAGCTTGGCGGCATCGCCGAGGGTGGAGTGCAGCAGGTTCTGCGTGCCCTGCGCGTCCAGGACGCTCCATACCGGCCCGGAATCCACGGCAGCGATGTTGTCGGTGACGGCGGAATTGCTGCCCAGGGCGGGGGCTTCACCGTCGCGGGCGTCGAGAGCCGCCTGCACCGCGGCGTGCTCCCCGAACAGCATGGTGAAGTCGTCGAGGAAGGTCATCTCCTGCCCGCCGGGCATGGAATACAGGTCGCTGGTGCGGTACTTCAATGGCTTGATCTTCTTGACCTTCATGCGCGCCAGGATCTTCTTGGTGGGAAAGGTTCCCTGCGCCAGTCCGATGATCTGGACCTCTTTCTTGGTGCGAAACGAGGCGAAGGTGAGCTGCTCGACGTCGTTGTCGGGATCGATGCCGAACCCGCGCAGCGCAGTTTCGAACTCCTTGAGCTGGTCGGGCAGCACGCGCGCCTTCAGGGCCAGCGCGGTGGGCGAATTTTTCAGCGCCCGGTAATCGACGGAGATGATCTGCTGGATGTCGGCGGGAATGACCACGCGCGCCGACGTGCCCAGCGGCATCGCCACCAAGGGCAATCCGGCCAGCAGCAACAGGCAAAGACAAAGAATAATCCGCTTCATGCGACCTCGTGGGAATGGTCCCATCCCGATGGTGCTTTCCTGCTTTTGGTTGGAACCCGGTTCTGCTGACATTGTAGCGGAAATTCGGGGCAGGCAGGCAGGTTGCTTCCCTTAGCCCAAAGTGACGAAGTCACCTTAGTACAGGGGCGACGGGTTCTCGGTTTACGGTTTACGGTTGTCGGTTTTCAGTTTGCGGTTCTCGGGTTACGGCGCAACCGAAAACCGATAACCGAAAACCGACGACGATGTATCCTAATCGGCTATGTCCACGCTGGTTGAGTGTGTACCGAACTTTTCCGAGGGTCGCGACCAGGCGAAGGTTGACGCCATCATCGAGGCCATGAAGGTCCCCGGAGTCTACCTGCTGGACCGGGAAATGGACGCCGACCACAACCGCTGCGTGATCACGCTGGCCGGCGACCGCGAGCACATCGGCGAGGCCGCCATTCGCGGCGTCGGCAAGGCCGCCGAACTGATTGACCTCACCCAACACCAGGGCGCGCATCCGCGCATGGGCGCCGCCGATGTCATTCCCTTCATTCCGATTGACGGGGTCACGCTGGAAGACTGCGTGGCCATCGCGCGCAAGGTGGGCGAAGAAATCTGGCGGCGGTTCCAGATCCCCGTCTATCTCTATGAAGCGGCCGCGACCCGGCCCGAGCGGCAGAACCTGGAATACATACGGCGCGGCCAGTTCGAGGGCATCCGCGACGAGATCGCGACCAATCCGGCGCGCCAGCCCGATTTCGGCGAGCCGCGGGTGCACCCGACGGCGGGCGCAACCGTGGTGGGCGCACGCAAATTCCTGATCGCTTACAACGTTTACCTCAACACGCCGGACGTGGAAATCGCGCAAAAAGTCGCCAAGACAGTGCGCTTCTCCAATGGCGGGTTGCGCTACGTGAAGGGCATGGGGATTCCGGTGCGCGGGCTGGCGCAGGTTTCCATGAACCTGACCGACTTCGAGCAGACCCCGATCGCGCGCGTCTTCGAGTACGTGAAGCGCGAGGCGGCGCGTTATGGCGTGCTGCCGGCGTTCAGCGAAATCGTCGGGCTGATCCCGAAAAAGGCGCTGGAGGACGCCGCCGAGTGGTTCCTCCAGGTGGAGAATTTTGATTCGTCGCTGATCTTGGAAAACCGGCTGGCGGCGGTGATGGGCGGCAAGATATCCGTCGGCGGGCTGCGCTCCGGCGTGGAGCCGTTCGTCGAACAACTGGCAGCGCCCACCGCCACACCGGGCGGCGGAAGCGCGTCCGCTGCCGCGGGCGCCATGGCAGCGGCGCTGGCGCACATGGTGGCCGGCATGTCGCGCGGCAAGAAGAATTACCTCCAGCACGAGCGCGAGTTGAGTGAAGCCATCGCGCGCCTGGCGCAGTTGCGGGAAGAGATGAAGGCGGCGATTGATGCCGACGCGGCGTCGTATGACGCGGTGGTGAAGGCCTACAAGCAGGCCAAGGATTCCGCCGGAAAAAATGGCGCGATCAATGAAGCTCTGCGGCAGGCAACGAATGTGCCGCTGGCGGTGGCGGAGCGCGCGCGCGAGGTAGGGCGGATTGCGGAGAGCCTGGGTGCGATCACCAATCCGAGGATGGCATCGGATTTGACCGTATCGAAGGCGCTGGCGCGGGCGGCGATGGAGGGTGCGATCGCCAACGTCGAGATCAACCTCGAGTCATTGCAGGCGGAAGAGCCCATGTTCGCGGAAGAAGTGCGGCAGAAGGTGGCGGAGTTGAAGACCAGTGGCTAGTGGTTAGTGGTCAGTGGTCAGTGGCCAGATCGCTTGCGGCAGCCGAGGGCGGCTGCCGCGGCAGAGCTTTGATGCTGGTCAGGTGCTGCCCCGGCGAGGGCGCCGGGGCCTACAGAACAAGTTTCTTATTGTTCGGCTTGAGCGCATGGATACGCACGAGGTCATTCTCTATTCCCGCAAAGGTTGTCATCTGTGCGAAGTGGTGAAGGAGTCGCTGGAGGGGCTGACCCATCGCGCTCGGTTCACCTGGCGCGAGGTGGACATTGACCAGGATGAGGAGCTGCGGCAGAAATATAACGACGAAGTCCCCGTCGTCTTCATCAATGGGCGGAAGGCGTTTAAGTACAGCATGGATGAAGAGGAGTTCTTGAAAAAGCTGGCAGCGCGGTAATTCTTGTATTTGGTAATTTCGTAATTTTGTAATTTGGTAAATTCGTAGTTTGCTGATGTACTGCGGCTCTCGCAACCTGCGAGTATGACTTCAATTGCCAAATTACGAAATTACTAAATTGCCAAATCAAATGTCTTCTTCATCGCAGTTGAATCCTCAAAGGCTGCGGACGGAGTTGTACGCCGATCCGGCGGGCGTGTTCGTGCACAACGCCATCCTGAGCGCGTGCCGCAAATACGCCGCCAAGACGGTGTTCCTTGACACGTCGTACACGGCGGCGCGGCGGATTTCCTACGGCGAGTACGGCGAGACGGTGGAGCGGCTGGCGCGCGGCCTGGTGGCGGCGGGAGTGAAGCCGGGGGATCGCGTCGGCATTTTTCTGCCGAATACCTGGGAGTTCGCCGCGACCTATCATGCGACGACGCTGGCGGGCGCGATCCCGTCGCCGCTGAATCCCAGCTACAAAGAGCGCGAGGTCCGCTATCAACTGGAGAATTCCGGCGCCAAAGTCCTGATTACCGACGGCGCTCTGATCGCGGAAATCAATCTTCAGGGACTGCCGGGCCTGGCGCGGGTGTACACCGCGCGCCACGCGGCGGCGGGCGCGAGCGACTTTTCCGAGCTGCTGCGGCCGGTCACGGCGCCTCTGCCTTCGCCGGAGAAGCCGCCGGAGTTGACCCTGGCCGCGCTTCCCTTCTCCAGCGGCACCACCGGCCTGCCCAAAGGCGTCATGCTCACGCATTCCAACCTGGTGACCAACGTCTACCAACTGATCGGTCCCCATGCGGCGCCGTTCACCGGGCAGGAAACCGGGCTGTGTTTTCTCCCGCTGTACCACATCTATGGGCTGAACGTAGTGCTGAACCCGTGCCTGATGCTGGGTTGCACGGTGGTGCTGATGCCGCGCTTCGATCCGGTTCGCGCCCTGCAGTTGATCGCCGAGGAAGGCATCACGTTTATGCCACTGGTGCCGCCGGTGCTGAACATCTTCTGCCAGGCGGCGGAGCGCGGCGAGTTCCCCCGCGATCACCGCATCAAGTGGGTGAAATCGGGCGCGGCGCCGCTGGCCCCGGAACTGGCCAAGCGCTTCACCGCGCTCACCGGGGTGAAGATCGCGCAAGGATACGGCATGACCGAGGCGTCGCCGGTGACGCATGTGGGATTCGAGCACGGCCCGCTGTACAACCCGATTTCCATCGGGCAGCCGGTGGCGCTCACCGATTGCCGCCTGCTCGGCGAACTGGAAACCGAGGTCGGCGCCGGTGAGATCGGCGAGTTGGTGATGCGCGGGCCGCAATTCATGCTGGGATATTGGAACGCGCCGGAATCAACCGCGGACGTGGTGCGCGACGGCTGGTACTACTCCGGAGACGTGGCGCGCATGGACGAGCAGGGCCTGTATTACATCGTGGACCGGCGCAAGGAGATGATCAAGTACAAGGGATTTCCGGTGGCGCCGGCGGAGGTGGAGAGCGTGCTGCTGGAGCATCCGGCGGTGCGCGACTGCGGCGTGGTCGGCAGGAAGGACGAAGCGGCGGGCGAGATTCCCTGCGCGTTTATCGTGCTGCGTGAGGGGTTCCCGTCCAGCGAGAAGACGCAGGCAGAAATCTGCGGCTACGTGGGCGAGCGCCTGACCGGCTACAAACAGCCGCGCGAGGTGCGCTTCGTCACCGCGATCCCGCGCAACCCGTCGGGGAAAATCTTGCGGCGGGAGTTGCGGAAGATTTTGTGAAGCGAGTACCTAGTACCGAGTACCGAGTACCTAGTACCGAGTACCGAGTACTGAGTACCGAGTTTCCAGCACGAACGTAAGGTAGGCTGCTCGGTACTGCGTACTAGAACTGGTTTCAAAAAATAGATCTTCGCCTCAGGAAAAATGTCCCTCAGGGGCTAAAGCCCAGCATTCTTGCGGGCTCGGCGGCATGGCTCCCTCGGCTTCGCTCGGGACAGGTTCCGCCGTGCCCTTCCCAAGAACGACTTTTGAAACAGTTCGAATAGCGAGTTCCCAGTAGGAACGTATTCTAGGCTGCTCGGTACTGGGTACTCGGTACTGGGTACTATTTTGGTTTCTCTGCCGGCTTTTTTTCTTCCTGCTTCGGCTTGTCGTCGTAAATCGAATACTGGCCCTGCGGGCGTTTGAGCTTGATCGTGATTTCCTGTGTCGGCTGGTTGATTTCGAAATCCTCGCCGTAGGTCTGAAACCCGCGCACCAGCACCTGCACGCGTAACTTGCCGAAGGGCGCGCCGTCAAAGCTCGCCTTGCCGTCAGGATCGGTCTTGAGTTGGTAGCCGGCGTGCTTCTGGCGTCCATCCTTGGAAACCGGATGCAGCACGATCGAGGCATTGCGGATGGGCTTGCCGTTCTCCGCCCTCACCACCAGAAAATTCAGGGTTGCAACTTTGTCGTCCGCGTGGAGCGCGAGGGCAAACAACAGTGCAGCGATGAACGCGAACCGTTTCATGGTGGCTCTATTGTAAAGCCTTCATCTCTCAGCTATCGGCTGTCAGCTAACCGCGCTTTGATCGAAGCTGAGAGCTGACAGCTGAGAGCTTATTTTTTCACCGCGATGCCATTCATCTCGAAGTGTCCGCCGCGCAACAGCGGGCCGGAACCGACGAAGGCGCGCGCCGGGTAGTCCTTTCCGAAATAAGTTTTGTAGACGTCGTTGAATTTTCCATAGAGCGAGAGGTCGGGACAAAAGACCTGGACGAAGACGAGGTCGTCCATGGTCATGCCGGTCTCGGCGAGCACCGACTTGAAGCCGTCGAGCAGGATGCGGACCTCCTGCTCGATGTCGTCGGGCGGCTTGCCGGTCTTGGGATCGACGCCGATGCGCCCCGCGATGTAGAGGGTGTTGCCGGCCAGCACAGCGTCGCTGAAGGGCGCCTGGACCGGCTTCGGCAAATTGATGTAGCGGCGGGCGGATTGCGCTCCGCCCTTCTTGGGCGCGGCTTGAGCGGAGAGGGCTGTCGCTGCGAGGACGCTGATCGTGATCAGGACAAAAGCTTTCTTCATGTGGAGCTCCTTGGTCGAGCAATTAGCGATTAGCAATTAGCAATTAGCTAAAGCAGATTCCCTTCGACTTCCCTCAGGGCAGGCTCTCGCTGCGCTCGGAATGACAAAGCCTGACCGGACCCGGCCTGCGCTAATTGCTAATCCCTAAGTCCTTGGTTCCCCGGCCCGACATCTTACGGCAAAGCGGGATGGTATGCTTCCGGCAATGGCGTCGCCGAAGGAAGTGGAAATCAAGTTCGCGCTCGATGACCTGCGCGCCCTCGAGCGCAAGCTGCGCGCACTGCGCTTCCGCCGCCAGACCGCGCGCACGCACGAGATGAACACTCTGTACGACCTGCCGGGCGCGGTTCTGCGCCAGCGCGGCGAGCTGCTGAGGTTGCGCAAGTACGGCGACGGATGGACGCTGACACACAAGGCGCCCGGCCTCGCGGGGCGTCACAAAACGCGCGTCGAGACCGAAACTGGGGTCGAGAACGGCGAGCGCATGCACGGAATCCTTAGCGCGCTGGGATTCGCGCCCAGCTTCCAGTACGAGAAATTCCGCAGCGAGTGGAGCGACGGCACCGGACACGTGGTCTTGGACGAAACCCCGATCGGCAATTTCGGCGAGATCGAGGGCCCGCCGCGCTGGATTGACCGGACGGCGCGCGCGCTCGGCATTGCGCCCTCGCAGTACATCACCGACTCGTACGCACAGCTCTTTGCCGATTGGAAGACGCGCACCGGCAGTCCGGCGCAAGAGATGACGTTCAGCGCGGTCAAAAGGAGAAAGTGAAATTGTGTGAAGAAAACGCGCTCGAGGGCGAGCGGGCTACAACTTCATCGCGAGAGAAAGAAAAGCCCGGCCAAGGGCGGCCGGGCTGCATTGGTTGCGAGTTTGTTTTCCTGAAGCCTGACGCCTGACGCCTGAAGCCCTTTACGTTCCCTCGTCCCAGCTCGCCAGGTACTCTTCCTGCTCGGGAGTGAGGCGATCGATCTTGATGCCCACGGATTCCAGCTTCAGCTTGGCAACACGCTTGTCGAGCTCGACCGGAACCACGTAAACCTTTTTCTCCAGCGAATTGTGGTTCTTCACCAGGTAATCCACGGAGAGCGCCTGGTCGGCGAAGCTCATGTCCATCACCGAAGCGGGGTGCCCCTCGGCGGCGGCCAGGTTGATGAGCCGGCCTTCTCCCAGCAGGTTGATCTTGCGACCGTCCTTCAGCGAGTACTCCTCGATGAAGTTGCGCGTGGTGCGCTTGGACGACGACAGCTTTTCCAGCGCCGGGATATCAATCTCGACGTTGAAGTGTCCGGAGTTGCTGATGATGGCGCCGTCCTTCATGAGTTCAAAGTGCTCGCCGCGGAGGACGCTCTTGTTTCCGGTGACAGTGCAGAAGACGTCGCCGAGCTTGGCCGCTTCCGACATCGACATGACGCGGAATCCGTCCATCACAGCTTCCAGCGCGCGAGTGGGATCCACTTCGGTGACAATGACCTCGGCGCCCTGGCCACGCGCGCGGCTGGCCAGGCCGCGTCCGCACCAGCCGTAGCCGGCGACGACGAACTTGGATCCGGCCAGCAGGAAATTGGTGGCGCGGATGATGCCGTCAATGGTGGACTGCCCGGTGCCATAGCGGTTGTCAAACAGGTGTTTGGTGTCGGCGTCGTTGACGGCGATGATGGGGTACGCGAGCACGCCTTCCTTGGCCATGGCGCGCAGGCGAATGACGCCGGTGGTGGTCTCCTCGGTGCCGCCGAAGATGCCATCGAGGACGTCCTTGCGCTTGGTGAGCGCGGTGGTCACCAGGTCGGCGCCGTCGTCCATGGTGAGGTGCGGCTTATGGTCGAGCGCCGCCATGATGTGCTGGTAATAGGTCTGGTTGTCCTCGCCCTTGATGGCGAAGACGGGGACGCCGAAGTCGCGCACCAGGCAGGCGGCAACATCGTCCTGGGTGGAGAGCGGGTTGGAAGCGCACAGCACCACCTCCGCGCCGCCGTCGCGCAGCGTAATCGCCAGGTTCGCCGTTTCCGCCGTCACGTGCAGGCAGGCGGAGATGCGCACGCCCTTCAGCGGCTGCCCCTTGATGAAATCCTTGCGGATGATTTGCAGGACCTTCATCGACTGGTTGGCCCAGTCAATGCGCTTCTTGCCGAGATCGGCCAGTTCCATGTTCTTGACGTCGCAGGCGGCGTTAGCAGGTGTGGTTGACATAGTCTCCTGAACAGTTTCGAGTTTCAGTTTCAGTGTCAGTTTCAGAGCACGGGCGCATACCCCGAAACTCGAAACTGAAACTGAAACTTGTTTTTATTTCCTTGCGGCGTGAATCGCCCCGTGAGACGCGCCGGCGGCCTGCTCGCGCAGCGCCTTCGCCTTATCCGTCGCTTCCCAAGTAAAGTCTTTGTCGTCGCGCCCGAAGTGCCCGTAGGCGGCCGTCTTACGGTAGATGGGACGGCGCAGCTTCAGCGAGTCGATGATTCCGCGCGGCGTCAACTGGAAGTTGGCGCGCACCAGTTCCTGCAGCTTCTCATGCGCAACTTTGCCGGTGCCGAAGGTATCCACCAGAACGCTGACCGGATTGGCGACGCCGATGGCGTAGGCGAGCTGGACTTCGCAGCGGTCGGCGAGCCCCGCGGCCACGATGTTCTTGGCGATGTAGCGCGCCATGTAGGCGGCGGAGCGGTCCACCTTGGTCGGGTCCTTGCCGCTGAAGGCGCCGCCGCCGTGACGTCCCATGCCGCCGTAGGTGTCCACGATGATCTTGCGCCCGGTGAGTCCGGTGTCGCCCATGGGGCCGCCGATTACGAAGCGCCCGGTGGGATTGATGTGGTACTTGGTGTCGGCATCGAGCAGTTCGGCGGGAATGGTGGCCTGGATCACGTGCTTCAGAATGTCGGCGCGCAGTTCTTCATTGGTCACGTTCTCCGCGTGCTGGGTGGAGAGCACGACCGCGTCCACCCGCACCGGCCGGTGGTGATCGTCATACTCGACCGTGACCTGCGACTTGCCGTCGGGGCGCAGATAAGGCAGCGTGCCCTTTTTGCGTACTTCGGAAAGTTTGCGGCAGAGCTTGTGGGCGAGAGAGATGGCGAGTGGCATCAATTCGGGGGTTTCGTTGGTGGCGTAGCCGAACATCATGCCCTGGTCGCCGGCGCCGCCGGTGTCCACGCCCATGGCGATATCGCCCGACTGCTTGTTGATGCTGGAGATCACCGCGCAGGTGTTGGCATCGAAGCCGTACAGGGCGTTGTCGTAGCCGATGGAGGCCACCACGCCGCGCACCAGCGTCTGGAAATCGACGTACGCCTTGGTGGTAATCTCGCCGGCAATGACCACCAGGCCGGTGGCGGTGAGGGTCTCGCAGGCCACGCGGCTGTAGGGGTCCTGTTCAAAACAGGCGTCGAGGATGGCGTCGGAAATCTGGTCGGCGATCTTGTCCGGATGGCCTTCGGTGACCGATTCCGAGGTGAACAAAAAACGATTCTTGGTCGTCAAACAAACCTCCTGCTGGTGTTAGGCGCTACGGGCGGGGACGGACCGCAGGAACTGAATTTTAATCTTATCCAAAGTAGCAGAGCGCTCCTGTGGCCGCAACGCTTTTTGCGCTCGGGGAACACGTCCATTAACCCACCCGAGGGCGGAGTTGCGCACGAATTTCACAGTAAACGGTGTGTTTTGAGCGGTCAACCGCAATCCAGGAGGCGGTTAGTTACGGTCGTAACCCGGCGGAGGTGAATTCCATGGTCTTGACCTTGCCGTCCGGGATCAGGGGTGGTAGGAGTTTGTCGTTGTAGAACACATCGAAGCCAGTGGCTTTGCCGAGCTTGAGCACGACGCTCTCCTGCGCGTGCACGGACTTCTCGGAGTCCTTCGGCAATACGGCCGAGATCACCGGCTTGCCGTCGGCCACGATGGAAATCCAGGAATCTTCCTTGGCCTTCACCCGCACCACAAAACCATCTTTCGCCGGGAGCGGGTTCGTCCCCGGGCGTGACGCATCGGTAGAGGCTGCCGGCTTGGCTGCCGGCGGCGAGGGCTGTTGCGCTGCCGCGCGCACATGGCGCAATTTCGGCAGACCGTTCCTGGTGTAATACCGCCAGCCGCTGAACAGCAAGACCGCGACCACCACGACCACCGCGATCGGGCCGAGGGGCAGGCGCATGGGCTCGCTGTCCTCGACGTCGGGAAGGAAGATGTCACGATCCGGGGCGACGGCATTGGCGCCGGGTTCCTGGCGCGTGGTCTTGCCGGCGGCCTGGGCTTCGCTGAGCGCCGTCAGGTAATCGGCGACCGCCTGTTCTTCGTCGAGGCCGAGATAGCGCGCGTAGGCGCGCACGAATCCTTTGTTGAAGATTCCGCCGGGTAGCTTGTCGAAATCCTGCTCCTCGAGGGCCCGCAGCGACCGGGTCCCGATCTTGGTCGCCTCGGCTATTTCTTCCAGCGTGATGCCGCGCATCTCGCGCTCGCGCTGCAGTCGATCACCAAACGATCCCACGAATACATCCTCGAGTCAGGGAAACGGCCGCCCAAAATGGGTGGAGGAAAGCGCCGCCATCATAGGTTTGGCGCTTGGCAGTGTCAAAGAAAAAACCGTAAACTCGCACCTGGAAACGGCTTGCCTGCCTGCGGCCCGCGGCCGAGGGGTGACCAGGGTAACCGTTCTGGCGATTGAATGGCGGCCAATAAACCTTATAATGCGCCCAGCGAATTCACCGAAGCTGGGACTCCCCCTATGAGCGAGGCCGCTGCCACCGACCGTAGACGGCATGTGCAGGAGCTTTCCATCTTCCATGAAGTCGCCAAGGCCCTGACCTCCTCGCTCAATCTGGATTCCATCCTGCAGACCATCATGGAGAAAGTGGCGGAGTACTTCCGTCCCGACACCTGGTCGCTGCTCATGGTGGATGAGTCCGCCGACGAACTGTACTTCGCCATCGCGGTGGGCGACGCCGCCGACGCGCTGCGCACCGTGCGCCTGAAGATGGGCGAGGGCATCGCCGGATGGGTGGCCAAGCACGGAGAGCCGCTCATCGTGCCCGACGTTTATACCGACCCGCGTTTCGCCAAGCGCATCGACGAAATGACCAAGTGGCAAACGCGCTCCATCATCTGCATCCCGCTGAAGGCCAAACACCGCGTGCTGGCGGTGATCCAGCTCATCAATGTGCCCATGTCGAGCTTCAGCGACAGCGAGATGTTCTTCCTGCGCGCCATCTGCGACTACGCCGCCATCGCCATTGATAACGCGCGCGCGGTGGAGAGAATTCAAGAGCTCACCATCACCGACGACTGCACCGGCCTGTACAACGCGCGCCATCTGTACAAAACGCTGGAATCCGAGGTGTATCGCTCGGCGCGCTTCGGCTACGAGTTCACCGTGCTGTTTATTGACCTGGACCATTTCAAGCAGGTCAACGACACGCACGGACACCTGGTAGGCAGCAAGCTGCTGGCGGAAATCGGCTATACCATCAAGAGCCACCTGCGCCTGATTGACTACGCCTTCCGCTATGGCGGCGACGAGTTCGTCGTCCTGCTGCCGCAGACCGGGAAGGATTCCGGGCTGATCGTCGCCCGCCGCCTGCTCGATTCATTCCGCAAGAGTAAGTTGCTCAAAGACGAAAACCTGAACCTCAACATCCGCGCTTCGATCGGCGTTGCCTCCTATCCGGAAGACGCCAAAAGCGCGCACGAAATCATCCGCCAGGCCGACGAGATGATGTACGAGGTCAAGAACACCAGCCGCGACAACATCGCCGTGGCGCAGCACGGCATGATGAAGTAAATCCATTTGTGATTTGATGATTTGTGGTTTGAGTCTGTAACAACCCCCCCAGCCTCGCAATCGACTCATTGTTCCATAAGCCAGCCTGTGGACCCGCGTCACATTGTGTCCGAGTTGCCGACAAACCTGAAACTATGAGTTAACCATTCAGCTCATTACAAGTAGGAGCCTGCAAAGCATGTAACCGTCGCAGCCTTGACACGAAAAGGTTCTCGTGCCAGACTGCGTCGCTAAAAGGGGTAGCTGCGCGATGAGTAATCGACAGCCGAACGACACCCTAACTTCTGGCGCACAATCGCGATCCGCGCTTCCCAGGTGCTTGCCAGCTCGCGTGTCTGCACGCTCACAGGAACTCTCCCCGCGGATACAATAAAGGCGGTCCTATGTCGAAGGTTCATATTGCTTCCTCAACTGCGGGATACACGCATTCGCTGCGCGTGACGATCTCGCTTGCTTCGGGAACGGTAAAGGTGTTGAAGGCGATGCGTGTGGCGATGAGAGCGGTGGCACCGCCGCCGTCGCCGCCGACTGAGGATAGTTCTGGCTATTGGTTCGAGATTCGGGACAAAAACGGCAAGCTGCTCTATTACCGTCCGCTCCCGCACGGCGATCCGGAGAGCATCGAGGTCTTCGACGACCAGAAGCGGGGAACGATCCGGCGCATTCCCGCGACGAAGCCTGAGCGAAAGATCGAGTTGATCGTTCCAGATTTTCCGGATGCCGCGGAGTTTACGCTGCACGGTCCAAAGATTCGAGCGGACCGGACGAAGCCAAGCGCCGTTCTGAATCGGCTGCCGATGGAGCATCTGCGTGGCCTGGCCCAGGGAAAGGCCGCAACGGACGGCGGGCCAAGTCACGAGCGTGGAGGTGCGAGATGAGCACATCCGACGGATATGTGGTTGGATTGACGAAGCTCGTCGATCATGGACCAAACTCGCAGCGGTTCAACCTCGTGATTATGGGGGACGGTTATAGGGCGTCGGAGCTGTCGCAGTTTGCGACGGACACGGACAATTTTATCAACACTCTGCGCGCGACGAATCCGTACCCGGACCTTTGGTGCGGGTTCAACGTGTTCCGCATCGACGTTGTTTCGACCGATAGTGGAGCGGATGACCCGGGCACTTGTGGAGATGGATCGACGGGCTCTGGCGCGACACCGAAGACATACTTCGACTCAACCTTCTGTAGCGACGGCAACGTGCGGCGGCTGCTGAGTTGCAACGACGATACGGCACAGGACGTAGCGAATACATATGTCCCCGAGAATCACGTGACGATGGTGATTGTGAATACGAGCGAGTATGGAGGCTCGAGCGACGGAAGGGTGGCAAAGCTTTCGACGAACGCGTCGTCTGCCGAGATCGCGATTCACGAGATGGGGCACTTGGCATTCAGCTTTGCCGATGAGTACGACTGCAGGACCTGTACATCCACGGAGACGGGGCATGACAACTTCTCGGGAGGCGACCCGTCACAACCGAACGTTACAACCAATACGGACCGCAATACGATCAAGTGGAAGGCCCAGCTTACCTCGACGACCGATCCGCTGCCGACGACGAGCAATCCGGACTGTACCAAGCGGGATACGCAGGCGAATCCGAAGACAGCAGATTATGTAGGTGCTTACGAGGGAGCGGATTACTTCCATTGTGGCTGCTATCGGCCATCGTTCGATTGCCGCATGCGCGAACTGGGCGTTCCGTTCTGCGCGGTGTGCCAAGCGGTGATTCGGTCGACGCTGCAGCCGTTCCTGCCGGCAGAGTCTCTGATCCTGACGACTCCCAGTATTGCATTCACTAATGTTCCTGAGGGACTGGGCGGCGTGGGAGTGACGACGTATCGCGCGATTGTGTTTGAGGTTGTGACCTGCGGGACGAGGACGTTCCAGATTACTGCGGGGCCTAGTGGAGGGTTTGGAACGCCGCTGGGGACTCAGGTTGCGGTCAGCGCGAACGATGCCGATCCGATTGCAGACGCGCGAATCTGGATCTCATACACGTCAACGACCGCGGGCTCGTCGAGCCACGGAACGGTGACGGTCCGGTGTGTGGAGACAGGGCAGAGCTGGACCATCAACATCGACGCTAACACGGTGGCAAGACCGAAGAGCGCGGTGGCGCTGGTTCTGGATCACTCAGGCAGCATGGCCGATCCTGCGGGTGATGGCAACACGAAGGTGGGCAAGCTGCGCGAGGCGTGCAACATCTTCATCAACACAATGCTCGATAACGACGGTTTGGCGCTCGTGCGGTTCGACGACACGGCACAGACGCTGATGGGAGTGACGGCTGTGGGTCCTCCGGTGCTGGGCGCCGGACGCATATCGGCAAGCGGGCACATCTCGGGGCCGGAACTCGATCCGGCGGGGAATACTTCGATTGGAGCGGGAGTGGCGGCGGGGAAGGCAGCGCTGGATGCGGCCCAGGCGAGTGCCTCGCCGCCCTATGACGTGACGGCGATGCTGGTGCTGACCGACGGAGAGGAGAACACGGCGCCGATGCTCGCCGATGTTGGCAGCAGTATCACCGCAAACACGTTCGCGATTGGACTCGGGCAGCCGGAGAACATCAGCACGGCGGCGCTGAACACGCTGACGCAGAACCACAACGGGTATCTGCTGGTGACCGGGACGCTGACGCCAGACAAGTCGGCGCGGCTGAACAAGTATTTCGTGCAGGTGCTGGCTGGGGTGACGAACGCAAACGTCGTACTAGACCCGCATGGAGTGCTGACAGGAAGCGCGGTTCATAAAATTCCGTTCCAAGTTGCCGAGACGGAGTTTGGGCTGGATGTCTTTGTGCTCACCCCGACACCATGGGCGCTCGATTTCGAGTTGGAGACACCAGACGGAGAGGTGATAACACCGGCTTCGGTTTCGACGCTTACGAACATTCAGTATGTACAGACGGCAGGAGTCGCGTATTACCGCCTATCGCTGCCGGGAATTCCAGCGACCCCCACGGGCAGCCACGCTGGTGGGTGGAACGCGGTCCTGCGGCTAGGCAAGAGGGGCAGTGGCATCCAGTCGAGCTATGTGGCTGGGGGCGCGGCGGCAGCGAGCGTGAGCTACGACCTAGTTGTTCATTGCTATTCAAACCTCGTGTTCAACGCTCGCGCGGTGCAGAGCGCCTTCACGCCGGGAGCATCCGTGAGTGTGTATGCGAGCCTGCTGGAATACGCGGTTCCGGTGGAGAAGCGTGCGTGGTGCTGGGCAGAGGTGATGCGGCCGGATGCAAGTACCTTCACTCTAGCGATGCCGGAGGGAGACCCGGGACAGTTCAGCGGACAGTTCGTCACTACACTCTCCGGGTTGTATACGGTGCGCGCACGGTCGGTCGGGTCGACGTTTCAAGGAGTGGCATTCCAGAGGGAACAGACGTTGACGGCTGCGGTGTACGCGGGCGGCGATAACCCTTCGACAGGTGGTGGAGAGACTGGCGGAGCGGGGAACGCAACGCAGTTCTGGTGCCAATTGCTTGAATGCCTGCTGAAGGGGCAGGTGCTGGATAGCGAGCTAATCGCGCGGTTACAGAAGGCCGGCGTAAATCTGAACGCTCTACTCAAGTGCATTGAGAGACCGTGCAGCAAGAGCGGCAGTCAGAAGCCTCCGCGATAAGGATGTTAGCAGGCTGCTGATTCCGCCCGAGTAACGGCCCACACAGAAGTTATCGGCCAAGTTCCAGTTTCCGGAGCGCTGAAATCTCTCGACCAACAACACTGCTTCGGAATCCGGTTACGAACACCCAGCGCTCGACAGACGCTCTCTGCGGCATAGGCCCGATCTCCCAAGCTCCCAGATTATCCCGGCTTCTTGCGAGCCGCGGGCTTTTTCGCCGGCGCCGGTGTCGCCTTCCTCGTGGGCTCGCGGTCTTTCTTCACTTGCTCGGCGACTTTGTCCGCCTCCTTCTCGAAAGCAGCCATGACGGCATTGACACCCATCCGGTCGCCATCGGCCGCCAGCGGCGCCTGTTTCATTGCCGGTAGTGGCTTGCCGACGCGATAGATCGTAATCGCGAGCAACGCCTGGTACTTTGTTTTATCCAGCGAGACGCCGCGTAGCGTAGCAGGTAACACCACTCCGCCTGAGTCCGGATCTTTCACCTGGCTGGCATCGGTGTAGAGGATGTAGTCGCAGTCTTTCGACTTAGCTTCGGCGGCGATGGACGAATCGCTGTCGGCATCGAGCGGAACCGCTTCCATCTGCCGCAGGGTGACCTCGCTCATCAGGTTGATGCGGAGATTTTCGATGGGTAGATTCTGCTCGCTCTTGTCGTTGATCTTCACCACCCCGACGCGCACCACGCCGCTGGATTTCGGCGCAGCGGTGGGAGCAGGTGCAGATGGCGTCGGAGGAGGTGGCGGTTCAGGCTGGGAAGCAGGTTCCGGAGCAGGGGCTGCCGCAGGCGGCATCGGACGTCCGCCCATCATGCCCGCGGCCATGCCGCCGATGTTCAGCAACTCCTGATAGTTGCTGACCACCTTGCAGCCTGCCGGCATTTCGAACAGCGAAGCATCGAGCGGAGCGTTGGTCAGCTCGACCACCTCCGAGACGGTGCTGAAGCTGTGTCCCTCGGCTTGCATGGTGGTTGTCACCTTCAACGGAAAACCGGGAAAGCCACCGCCGGTGTGCTTGAAACGCACCGTGTCCTGGCAGGCGGAACGGCCGCCGGCGCCCGAAGGCGGAGGCATCATACCCATCGAGCAGTGGAGAGCCGGTGCGATGTCGGCGTACCAGCCGTCGGCCTCGGTATGCAGGCTGGTCTTGGAACAGGCGTCGGCGCTGGATTCGGCGTTCATCGTGCTCTTGAAATGGCGCGCGTTGACCCCTAACATCTTCTGCCGCTCGCCGGTGTCGACGGTATTGACGTTGAAGGTGATCGTGCCACCTTTTCGGCTGCTCCCGGCTGCGGCTGCAGGAGCAGCAGCCCCTTCGCCGGATTCTCCGCCCAGCGGCATCACCATGCAGGTATTCGCCTGCGGGTTGATGGTGATAATGCGCTTCTGGTCACACTGGGTCAGGGTCACGAGACCGGGCGCCATGCCCATGCTCGCCGCCTCGTTGCGCTCGCGGGCGCCTTTGAGGTACACCGTGCTTTCCGTGCCATGGCCCATCATGGTGTTGCGAGTTTTGATCTTGGTATCGGCCGCAGCCGATAGCGAGAGCAGAGTCAGGACGGCGACAGCTAGGAACTCGCGGTTGCGCATGCGTCCTCCACGGGGCCAGAGATGCCGGCAGAATTTCGGAGCGGAGGAGATTCTAACCAAGAATCGCCGATCCGATCAGTGATTCTCTGATCAAAGAAGGGAGGGAATCTCAAACCACGGTCGCGAAGAGTTCTTCGGCACACTGACCATCAAATACGCTCCAGGTGAATCAGCAACTTACGGCTGCGAGCTTTCATCGCAGGCGTACCGTTCCGAGTAGCCTCACGTAGAATCTCTGCCACTCTGGGTCGAATACTTGGCTCAGCCTGCGCCAAGTCAGCCAGTCCCTGAAGAGCAAAAGTCTTGACAATGGAACTGCGGTCTTCCAGATAACAGTTCAACGAAGATATCGCGACTTGCCGCTCCTTGGCGTTCAGCGGGAGCCGTGGAATCATGACCGCCAGGTGCCAGCGCAATTCTTGTTCCTGGGCCTCGGTCATCAAGCCTAGCAGTTCCTTCTTGTAGGGCTGGAGGAGTTCAGGATGCTTCCGCGTGACCTTCTCGGTCGCGTCTGCGGCCCGCATCCGTACGAGCTGATCTGCGGACCACAAACCTGCGATCAGCCTAGAAAAAAGCTCTGGATCGTTGGACACCATTGCCGCCACTTGGTCAGAGCGGCCGATCGTCCGTCGATCCCCTCCTTCCAGGAGAGCAAGGATGTCTTTTCGCAGCATTGAGAGGAGCCCCTGGCTGTACAGTCGGCAAACAGGACAACTACGGGAACGAGCTTGATTGCCGAAATTTCAAACCACGGTCGCGAAGAGCACTTCCGCCCGCACGCCCTGCACCTGCGCCCCCACCCACTGGTTCGCCGCGTGCCGTCCCGCCAGGCGCATTTTCAGATAATTATCGGTCAGCGCTTCGGTGGAATGATCGTCGCCGACGCTGAGCGTGATCGCCGGCAGTTCGCGCCCGACGAATGAATTCATAAACCCGCGCTTCTTCTCCGCCGCCAGCGCGCGCAGCACGCGATTGCGCTCGCGCGCCACCTGCACCGGCACCGGATTGGGCATCGCCGCCGAGCGCGTCCCCGGCCGCGAGGAATAGGTGAACACGTGCAGATAGGTGAGCGGCAATTCTTCGATCATGCGCCGCGTTTCTGCAAAATCAGCCTCGGTCTCTCCGGGGAAGCCGACCATCACGTCGGCCCCGATGGCCGCCGCCGGCATGGCCTGGCGAATGCGGCGGATCTTCTCCGCGTAGTGCCACGGCCGGTACTTGCGGTGCATGGCGCGCAGCACGCGGTCGCTGCCCGACTGCATGGGCACGTGCGCGTGCTTGGCGATGCGCTCGCACCCGGCGGCCAGTTCGATCAGTTCCGGCGTCCAGTCCATCGGCTCCACCGAGCTGAGGCGCAGCTTTTCCAGCTCGGTGCGCTCCATGATGGCGCGCACCAGGTTGACGAAGCGGTCCGGCTGGGCAAAATCCCGGCCCCAGCGACCCAGATTAATTCCCGAGATCACCACCTCGCGAAAACCGCCGCGTACCAGAGCGCCAACTTGCGCCAGAACTTCGGCCATCGGCAGCGACCGGCTAGCGCCGCGCACTGAAGGAATAATGCAGAACGAGCAGCGGTTGTCACACCCGTCTTGCACCTTCAAATTCGGCCGCGTCTTGTCCGCGCCGCCATCGAAGACCGGCGCCGCCAGCAATTCGGTGTGCGCGAAGATGTCACCGACGATGACTTGCGGCGGAGGAGTAGCGCGGCCGCCCTGGGCCGGAGAAATCATCCCTAACGGAACGAATCCCTCCCCTCCGCACACCACGTCTCCGACCTGCTGTTTGTGGGAGTTCCCGATCACCCACCGCACGCCGGGCAGGGCCGCCAACTCCTGGGGCGCGCGCTGTGCGTAGCAGCCGGTCACAAGAATCTTGCATTCCGGATTGCCGCGATAAATCCTGCGGATGGCGGCGCGCACGTCCTGGTCCGCCGACGCGGTTACGGTGCAGGTGTTGAGAACAACCACCTGCGCTTCCTCCGGCTGCGGGGCGCGCTCCAATCCTCGCTCGCGAAGCTGGCGTTCGATGGCCGCCCCGTCGGCTTGGGTCGCGCGACAGCCGAAGTTCTCCACATAAAAGCTCGACACGAGTGGTATTATACGCGCAGGTTTTCGCGCCAAATTTGCGGGCATCTGCTTGCAACGAGCGCTGGCGCCTGGTGCATCGCAACGCTGCGGCAAGCCGGGCCGTGGGGGTCGATTACATGAAGCGCCGCATCCTTCTGGTGGATGACGAACTCGCCATTCTGCTCACCCTCAAAGCCATTCTCGAGATGAACGGCTTCGAGGTCGAAACCGCCTTGAGCGGATGCGAAGCGCGGCAGAAGCTGGACGCCGGCGTCTTCCACATGGTCATCACCGACATGCGCCTGGAGACCGAAACCACCGGCTACGACGTCATCCGCGCGGCCAAACAGCAGCCCTACAATCCCGCCACTTCCATTCTGACCGCGTACCCGTCGCTGGGCAGCGACTGGAAAAGCAAGGGCGCGCAATCTCTGCTCGTCAAGCCGGTGAATACCCAGGACCTGTTGCGGCAGATCGAGGCGCTGCTGATCGCGCACGAAGACCAGAAACGCACCGCCGCCGCCGCCGCCAACAAAGCCGTTTCCGGCTCGCGGTCCACGCGCCACGAGGCCAAGAAGGCCGGATAAGCAGGCGTAAGTTTTTCCCGGAAAAATGGCTGGGGAGGGAAAGAGCGGTCGCGCGACCACGCGCGAGCACACCTCTTCGATTTCGGACACACAGGTCTGGTGTCCTACTTAAGTGGCCCGGTCAGAGACTGGTCAGAAAGTCAGGCGCTTGCGGCCGAACTTCGTTTCGACGACTGAAAACACTCCCGGCAAAATACCGGGCGTCCCTGCGTCGGCTTAAAAGGCACCGTGGTTTCTTTTCCGCACTGCGAACAGACGGTCCGGGTCTCCACCTTGGGATAACTGCCGGGGGTGGCGGTCCCCAGCATACTGGCGCGCTTTGCTTTGCACGGCTTGCAACGCTTGGGCTCGTTCTTGAACTGTTTGTCGTGGAAGAACAGCTGCTCCCCCGCGGTAAACACGAACTCGGCGCCGCAGTCGATGCACTTCAAGACCTTGTCCTGGAATTCCATCGAACCTTGCTCCCTTCAGGGTCCCCATCCCGCGCCCCTGCTTGCGCGAAACAGGATCAGCCTTTGGTCCCACCCACGAGCTTGCTGACTTCCACGTGGGGCCTTGCCGGAGCCGCCAGGTACGGCGGCCCTTGCGACACAGCGAATAATGCCAGTGCTGAGTATGAATGCGAAGGCCCCCGCAATGACGCAGCGGGTTATAAATAGAGCGGGCCGCTTGGGGGGATACTGCGGCCCGCGTTACTCGATTAGTCTTGCTCCTTGCGCGCTTTCTTCCGGCTGCGTTTGCGTGCCAACGCTTCCTTCGCGCGTTTTTTTTCGCCCGGCTTGAGGTAAAAGGAGTGCCGCTTGACCTCCTTGATGATGTCCTCCTGCTGGACCTTGCGCTTAAATCTGCGTAGGGCGTTTTCTAACGATTCGCCTTCCTGCAAGCGTACTTCCGCCAAAAACGAAACACCCCCAAACCAGCCCAGTTGGACCAAGGTACTTATCCCAAGCTTTTGGTGTCAAAGTCAAGCTCCATTTGAAGTTAGCGGCTCAAAATGAAACAAAAGCAAGCAATTAGCAGTTAGCGATTGGCAATTTGCAGCACCCGGGGCGACCTACGCTTTCCTTCCGGTTGAACGCTACTGGCTAATCGCTAAAAGCTGATCCTCACCCCAAACTGCACCTGCCGCGGGGCATAGGCGCTGGTAGGCGACAAGAAACCCCGCGTCGCCCGGAACGACGCTGGATACTGCTTGCCGCCCACGGTGACGTCGCCCAGCACAAAACTGGCCGCCGTATTCAAGAACCCATCATCAGAAATCTCCACCCGCCGATTCGCCCGGTTCAACAGATTGAAGCTCTCCGCCAGGAACTGCAGCTTGTAGCGATCGCGCACCAGAAACACGCGCGCCACCCGCAAATCCGTGGTGGCGTAATCCGGCCCGGTAAAGGAATTACGCCGATACCCCGGCAGGCGATCGTTGTAGGTGTTGCCGTCAGCGTTGGCGTCGCCCACGATGCGGGCGCTCACCGGCCGGCCGCTGCCGATGGTAACTACGCCCGCGAAGCGCCAGTCGTTCAACAACCAGCGCAGCGCCGGGCGCTCGCGATGAAACGGGCGCGGCTCCGCCGTCCACGCCGCCACGAAGCGGTGCCGCTGGTCGGTGGTGCTCGGCCCCCATTCCAGGTTCGGCAAGTAGGAGTTCTGAACCGTCGCCGGCCTGCCCACTACCAGCGCGTCCTGGCCGTCGTCCATCGCGCGCGCCCAGGTGTACGCCAGCCGTATTCCGAAGCCGTGGTGCATACGCCGCCGCAGTGAGACCGTCAGCCCGTGATAGATGCTGGTGGCGCTGCTCTCGAAGACATTCACCGAACCCAACTGCGGCATGGGGCGCTGCACATCGCCCAGACACGGCGGAAAGGGGCAGCTCAGAGTTTGCGTTGTGTCCCAGGCGGCGAAGGAATCCACGGTGTAGTAGCCGAGCAGGTTCACGCCCGACTGGTCATACAACGGATAGGTCACCGGCGTGGGTGGCGGCAGGTTGACGTCGCGCGCGCGGATCAGGTGCATGCCGTGCACGTACAGGTAATTCACGCCGACGGCGGTACGCGTCCCGATCTCCTTCTCCACGCTGAGGCTGGTCTGCTGCACCACCGGGATCTGGAAATTGCGCGCGAAGGCCGACACCTCCGTCGTCATGTGGCTGAGCAGTTCCGGCGGCGGCGCGCATACCGTGGCCGAGGTCGCGCACGAAACCAGTGGGGCCGGATACGCCGGGAACAGCGGCCGGTCCTCCTGGCGCGCGTTGCTCAGCATCAGGTTCATCCGCCGGTCGCCGTTCTCCGTCTCGATCGCCGAGGTGTACATCGAGGGAATGCGGGTGTAGAACAGCCCGTACCCGCCGCGGATCACGAGCGGATGGCGCTCGCCGATGGAGTACGCGAATCCCACCCGCGGCGCAACGTTGTTGCGGTCCACCGGCACGCGGCCGGAATCACGGAAGTAGTAGTTCGAGACCAGATTGTCGGTGCGGAACGCCTGGAAATCGTAGCGCACGCCCAGCGTCAGCCCAAAGTGGCCGGTGACGCGGATGGTGTCCTGCACGAAGGCGGCGTACTCGGTGGTATCGGGATGCGACACCGCCGTGCCGAAATTCTGAATGTAGTAATGCGGCACCATGTGGGCGTACGCGCGCAGCGGCGTGATCCGCATCCCGTAGGTCTGCGGGGCAAACGTCCACGGGTCCACGGTCACGTCGTCGAAGATGTACTCTCCGCCGAACAGCGACGGGAAAAAGTTGTAAATCCAGGTGCTGATGAGATCGCCGCCGAACTTGAACGAATGCCGCCGCCCGGAAAACGCCAGCGTCTCGGCGGCATGCAGGCGGTGCTCGCGGGTTGCGCGCGGCAGGATGGAAGAGCGCCCGAATCCATCGACGGCGCCGTAAATGCGGGTCAGCGGAAAAGCCGAATTGGGGTACGACTGCTGAAGGTCGCGCGAAAACTGCAGCCGTAAATGGCTGGTAAGGTTGTTGGTGAGGCCGCTGGCTAGCGTCACAGAAGCGGTCTCGGTGGCTACGTCCTCTTCGCCATTTTCGCTGAGCGCATAGGTGGTGATGGGGCTGGCCGGATCGAAGAAGACGTTGTTCGCGCCGTAATAGCGCGAGGTGTTCACGCGCGCGCTCAGGTGATGCCGCGGCGTGATCGCCACGTCCAGCTTGGCGAAGGCGGCGTTGCCCAGCAGCCGCGAACGGAACTCGCCGCCCATTTTCGACAGCGCCGCGGCGGTCGCCATCACCAGCGAGTAGTCGCTGTACTCGAAGTCGTTCACCGTCGGCATCAGTACCGGGTAGCCATTGAGGAAGTGCACCACCGTCGGCACCTGGAAGATGTGTTGGTCGAAGCCGGCAAAGAAAAACGCGCGGTTCTTCTTGATCGGGCCGCTCAGCGTTCCGCCGAACTGGTGCTGCCGGTCCTGCGGCTTGAAGCCTACGTAATCCGGGGTGGCATTGAAGCCGCTGTCGCGCAGGTAATAGAACCCGGTACCGTGAAAATAATTGGAACCGCTGCGCGTGACCACGTTGATCACCGCTCCGCCCGCCCGTCCCAGCTCGGCGCCGTAGGTGTTCGAGGAAACCCGGAATTCCTGCACCACCTCGTTGCTGAACTGGTAGGGCGCGCGATAGCGGCCTCGCGCCTGCGCGAAGAAGGCGTTGTTGTTGTCGGCGCCGTCCACCAGGTAGCTGGAGTACACGCCGCGAATGCCGCCATACGCCAGATCACCATTGGTGGCCGAGGTGAGCGAGCGCGGATCCGTGGTCATGTTCGGCGTGAGCAGCGCCAGGTCGGCAAACCGCCGCCCGTTCAGCGGCAGGTCGGAGATTTCTTCTTCACTCAGGACGGTGGAAATGGCGCTGGTCTCGACGGCGACCATGCCCGCCTCGCCCGCGACTTCCACGGTCTGTTGCGCGGTGGGCAGCCGCAGCCGCAGCGTGAGTTCGACCGTGCCCCCGACCTCCACCAGCGCGGCCTGCTGCAGCGGCGACATCCCCGGGGCTGCCACCCGTACGGTGTATTCCCCCGGCGTGAGCAAGGGCACGCTGAAGCCGCCTTCGTCGTCGGTAACGGTGGCGCGCGTCAGCCCCTTGGCGGTTTCGGTAACCAGCACCCTGGCGCCCGCCACCCGCGCTCCGGCGGCGTCTTCAACCATGCCGCGAATCGCCCCGGTGGCCGAGTCCTGGGCCGCGGTGGTAGGGGTCAATAGAAGGGGGATGGCGATGCAGGCAAGAAGAATGATGGAGCGCGGTCGCCCTCGAGTGCGCACAATCGGCCATGCCGTTGATCGAGCGCAGCCTTGCGCCGGGTGCGAGTTGGCTTCCGCCTCTGCCAACCTGTTCACCGTGGGGGAAACAGGTTTCTATAGCACGCGCGGCACCGCCCCGAGCCGAAATCGTCTTTCCAATCTAGACTTGTTCCCGAACTGGAACCAAGAGGTCTTGAAGCCGGTTCCCCACCCTCAACCGGCTCCGGCAAATTTCCAGATTACAAACTCAAACTACAGTTGGACACGACGCGCTCGTCTCCCGGACTGATTCCGGCTGCTTGCGCAACCCGCGCGCCTGCGCGTCGGCGTCGGCGGGCATATGCTCCACCTGCTCCTGCAACGCACCCGACAACTCCCGCACCAGGTCGCCATACAAGTGCAGCAACCGCCGGTCCTTTAAGTAGCTCAGCGCAGCGCCGCTGGCGGCGCCCAGAAAGAATATTCCGAGATCAATCAGCGTCTGGTCCATGGCTACGGTTGTACTGCGCCCACCACTCCGGCCCAAGCGATTCGCAGCATTTTTGCCGGTGCCTCTGCCCGCTTTGGTTCCCTTCCCAATCTGGATGTACGCGGAATCAGCCCCAGAGGACAGAGAGGAAGAGAAAGCAGAAGCACAGAATCAACCACAGAGTTCACGGAGGACACAGAGAAAGAGAAAGCGGAAGAAGGAAGAACCAGAAAATCCGCTGCCTTGCCTCGGTGTCCTCTGTGTCCTCTGTGGTTAATCCCCCGGCTTGTGCTATGTTCTTTTCTTTCGCGCCATGATCCGAAGCTATAAAGGCATCACCCCGCGCGTTCCCGCCACCGCATTCGTGGACGACTCCGCCCAAGTGATCGGCGACGTCACCCTGGGCGAGCACGCCAGCATCTGGATGAACACCGTGCTGCGCGGCGACGTGCACTACATCAAGGTCGGCGCCCACTCCAACATCCAGGACAACAGCGTGCTGCACGGCATGAAGGAGGAGTGGCCGGTGGAACTCGGCGAGTGGGTCACGGTCGGCCACTCGGTCACCCTGCACGGCTGCGTGATTGAGGACCGCTGCCTGATCGGCATGGGATCCATCATCCTCAACGGCGCGCGCATCGGTAAGGGCTCAATCATCGCCGCCGGCACGGTCATCCCCGAGGGCACGCACGTCGAGCCGGGGTCACTGTGGATGGGCGTCCCCGGCCGCTTCCGCAAGAAGCTCGGCCACGACGACGAGCAGACCATCATGGCCTACGCCAAGCGATACCTGGAGTACAAGGAAAGCTATCTGCGGGAGAGGAAGTAGCGATTAGCGATTAGCTGTTAGCTGTTAGCTGTTAGCGGTGTTCTTGCCGTCGACCATCGACCGTCGACCGTCGACCAACGACATGATTAAGTCCGTCCGAGGAACCCGCGACCTGCTGCCGCCGGAAACGGCGCTGTGGAATTTTGTCGAGGCCGCCGCCCGCGACGTTTTCCGCGCCTACAACTTTCAGGAAATCCGCACCCCCGTCCTCGAGGACCTGTCGCTGTTCCAGCGCTCCGTCGGCGAGGAAACCGACATCGTGTCCAAGGAGATGTTCGCCTGGGAAGACCGCGTGCGGCACCGGACGAGTGAAGAAGTTGGGCGGGCAGTCGTGGAGGAGTTCCGAGACGCGAAGACTGACGCCGAGAAAGCAGCGGGTTTCATGCGCGCCGTGAAGGGCCAATGGCTGGCGCTGCGTCCTGAGAACACCGCCGGCGTGGTGCGCGCCTACATCGAGCACAAACTGTGGGAGCGCCCCGGGGTGCAAAAGCTGTTCTACATCGGACCGCAGTTCCGCCGCGAGCGCCCGCAGAAGGGGCGCTATCGCCAGTTCTACCAGATCGGCGCTGAGGCCATCGGCCCGCCCGCCGCCGGCAGCGAATCGCCGGCGCGCGACGCCGAAATTTTGGAAATGCTCGCCACGTTCCTTGACCGGGCCGGCATCCAGGGCTGGACGCTGGAACTGAATACCGTGGGCTGCGCCAACGACCGCCCGCGCTACCACGCAGCCCTGCGCGCCGCGCTTTCGCCCGTGGTCGCGAAAATGTGCGCCGACTGTCAGCGCCGCGAAGTCACCAACCCGCTGCGCGTCTTCGACTGCAAAGTCCCGCAAGACCAGCCCATTATCGCCAAGCTCCCCACGATCGGCAAATTTCTCGACGAGCCCTGCCGCGTGCATTTCGGCGAAGTCCAGCGCATCCTTTCCGGGCTCAACATCCCATTCGTGCTGAACGATCGGCTGGTCCGAGGCCTGGATTATTACGAAAAAACCGCTTTTGAGTTCACCCATGGAGCGCTGGGGGCGCAGAACGCGATCCTGGGCGGAGGAAGGTACGACGGATTGTCGGAGACGCTGGGGGGACCGCGGGCGCCGGGAATCGGGTTCGCGATTGGCGAGGACCGGCTGATCCTGTCGCTGCGAGAGACCGCGGAAGCGCTGGCGAAAAAGCCGGACGCGTACATCGCCCCGCTCGGCGCCGGCATGAATGCCGAGGCGGCGAACCTGGCGCGCGAGCTGCGCCGTCACGATCTGATCGTCGAACTGGGCGATGAGAGCTTCCGGCTGAAGAAGTCGCTGGAGACGGCGAGCAAGATCGGCGCGCGCTACGTGGTGATCGTCGGAGAAAACGAGGTCAAAGCCGGCGCCTTCGCGCTGAAGAACCTTGCCAGCGGCGAGCAGGTGACGGTGCCGCGGACGGAACTCGCAGCGCGAATTCAAGCTGCGTAGGATGCCGCGTGTAAAATGATGGATTGCCCCGGCAGGGGCGGCCATCATGTCTGTTTCCAAGCCACAAGCGAAGCCGTTGCAGGGCGATGCCGCTCTGGTCGGCAGGCATTACGATTCCTGCGTGGACGCGGAAGCGGCGCGCCTGGAGAAGTATTCACCGGTCGAGTACGCCATCACGTTGCGCTACTTCTCCCGCCTGCTGCCGCCGGGAATCACCATCGCCGAGGTCGGCGTTGGCACCGGACATTACGCGGAATTTTTCGCGCGGCGCGGGTGCACGCTGCACCTGGTGGACGTTTCCGAGGGCCTGCTGCAGGCGGCGCGTCATCGGCTGCGCTCCTCCGGGCTGGAACAGAACATCGGCTCGGTCCACCGCGCCTCCGGCACGGATCTGCCGCTGGCCGACGCCAGCATGGACGCGGTCCTGTTGATGGGGCCGCTTTACCACCTGCGCGACCCGCAAGACCGGGAACAGTCAGTGTGGGAGGCGGCGCGAGTACTGAAAGCGGGCGGGCTGGTCGCCGCCGCCGCCATCAACCGCATTTCGTTTCTCCGGGACATGTTCCGCTACATGTCGGACCCGTTCACCAAGGACTTCTTCGACGCGCAGAGCCAGGAAGCCAGCCGCACATTGCGTCAAGACCTGCGCGGCCAGTTCGTTGCGGACTTTCTCAAGAGCGGCAATCTCGATCCCGAGCACGCGCCGCCCATCGGGTACGCGCATCTGACCACGGCGACGAAATTCCATGCGCTGTTGACGGCGCACTTCGAGGAGCTTGCGCTGGTGGGCACGGAATCGTTCACCGCGCCCTGGCAGGACAAGCTAGCGTCGATGCCCCCGGAAGAGGCCGCCGGCTGGCTCGACATCGTGGAGGCCACCGGCCAGTGGCCGGAAGGCATGGCGTACTCGGACCATTTCCTGTTTATCGGCCGCAAGATGAGCTGACTTATGCTCGACTTTTTAGGTGATCTTCGACGCACTCACACCTGCGGTGCGCTGCGCGCCGGCGATGCCGGATTGCGCGCCGTGCTCATGGGATGGGTGAACCGCCGGCGCGACCTCGGCAACCTGATTTTCATTGACGTCCGCGACCGCACCGGGATCACGCAGGTGGTGTTCGACCGCGAGCGCAGCCCAGGCCTGCACGACAAGGCGGCCTCGCTGCGTTCGGAGTTCGTGATCGCGGTGATCGGCAAAGTCGAGCAGCGCGATCCGGGCACGGTGAACCGCAACATCGGGACCGGCGAGATCGAGGTGGTGGCGGAAGACCTGCTGCTGCTGAACGAGTCGAAGACGCCGCCGTTCCTGCCCTCCGAGCCGACGCTGCCCAATGAAGAAGTGCGGCTCAAGTACCGCTACATTGACCTGCGGCGCGCGGCCATGCAGGCCAACATCGAGCTGCGGCACAATGTCGCGGCGGCGATCCGGCAATATCTCGCCTCACGAGGTTTCCTGGAAATCGAAACGCCGTTCCTGACGCGCTCCACCCCCGAAGGCGCGCGCGATTTCCTGGTCCCCAGCCGGGTGCAACCCGGCAGCTTCTATGCCCTGCCGCAGTCGCCGCAGTTGTTCAAGCAGATCCTGATGATCTCGGGCTTCGACCAGTATTTCCAGATCGTGCGCTGCTTCCGCGACGAAGATCTACGCGCCGACCGCCAACTGGAGTTCACGCAGATCGATTTGGAGATGAGCTTCCCGCAGCAGGAGCGGGTGTTCGAGGTCACCGAGGGATTCCTGAAGGCGGCGTTCGCGGCGGCGGGCGTCACGATCCCGACGCCGTTTCCGCAGATGACCTACGACCAGGCGATCCGCTTCTACGGCACGGACAAGCCCGACCTGCGCCTGCCGCCGATGTACGAGGTGGGCCACGCGCTGCCGGCGGAGATGATCGCGCAATTGAAGGTCGCGGCGGACGCGCCGGTGATGGCAATCCGCATTCCCAAGGTAGGCGAGCTTTCCCGCAAAGAGCGCGACGAAATCAAGCCACTGTTCGGCCAGCGCTCCGAGGCCAAGGTTTTCGAGGATTTCAAGCGCCTGGAAAAATCGTGGCCGGAGGCGCTGGAGAAAGTGCGGCACATCGCCGAGGCCGTGGCGGATGACTTGATCGTGCTGGTCGCGGGTCCGGAGCGCCCGGCGGAGCACAAGTCCGAAGGCGGAGTGAAACCGGAGGTCAAGCAGCACGATCGTCCGGTGTACACGGCGGCGGGCGCGCTGCGCCTGGCGCTGGGGCAGAAATATGCCGAGCGGCACAAGGCGTACGCCGGCGCGCGCAACGATGCCGCGTCGTACCAGTTCCTGTGGGTGACCGATTTTCCCATGTTCGAGTGGGACGAGGATGGCCAGCGCTGGGCCGCGGCGCATCATCCCTTCACTTCGCCGCACGAGCAGGACATGGACAAGCTGGAGAGCGATCCGGCGTCGGTGCGCGCGCTGGCGTACGACGTGGTGCTCAACGGCACCGAGTTGGGCAGCGGCTCGATCCGTATTCACCGGCAGGACATCCAGCAGAAAATTTTCAAGGCGCTGGGCATGACGCCGGAAGAGGCGCAGGCGCGGTTTGGATTTTTTCTTGAGGCGCTGACCTACGGCACGCCGCCCCACGGCGGAATCGCTCTGGGTCTGGACCGGATCGTGATGATCCTGGCGGGCGCGGATTCCCTGCGCGAGGTGATTCCCTTCCCCAAGACCGCCCGGGCGGTGGACCTGATGATGGACGCGCCGACGCCGGTGAGCAATCAGCAGTTGCGCGAGCTGAGCATCGAGGTGAAGGCGAAGAAAGAAAGCGCGGGGGAGTAATTCGCCATTTTTACTACTGTAGTAGTAATTACGGCGAATAATACTACTTTAGTAGTATATATCGCACCCGTGCCGAGGCTGCGATTGCAGATCTTGCCCCGGATACCGGGCCACACCGGCCAGAGCGGGACGGTGATCGAGATCGCGCCTGGCGATCTGCTCAATCATTGCCCGCCTGCTGGGTTCCGACACACGCCGGCGACTTGGTCGGCTTTGAGTGGTTCCAAGCGATCAATCTGTTGTCGCGCCTGCACCGCATCGACAAGCTCGAACGTTCCATTCTCACTGAACGGACCTGTCGTGCCGACGACCCGAAGGAAGTAGTCCCCGCCAGGCTTCACTTCCAGATCAATGCCGGTCTTGGCGTTATTCGAGGTAAACGTGTGTTTGCCGGCGGCGACGTTCATTTTTACGTACTTCCCGCCCTGCACCGCTGCGATGCGTTGCCCATCGCAGAACGCGATCGGCTTCCAGCCCCGGTGATGATCCACCAATCGGAAGATCGTGACGGTGCCGACGTCCCCCGCCGCAGCAGAACACACCAGGAAAAACGTGAGAAGAACAGCGCGTTTTCTCAAGAGCCACCTACCCCATTCCATGGAATGCTGGATCGTACCACCGGCAGTGGCCGTGTCAAGGTAAGCCGCCCATTCTCGATTGTCGATTATCGATTGCCGATTGGGAAAACCTGGATCGGTTCTCGGTTGGCGGTTAGCGGATCAAACCCATTGCCGATTGCCGATTGTCGATTGCCGATTTGGAAAGCAGATCCCTCCCCTTCGGCTTCGCTCAGGGCTAAAGGCGCGCTCGGGATGACACTCCTTAGGGAGGCGGCGAGCTTCCGGGAGGCGGTGAACTTCTGCTCATGCTTTTGCGACGGAAGCAAGAACTGACGACCGAGAACCGAAAACCAATGACCGACAACCTGTTTTTCGTATACTGCGATTGACCTCACACTCTTGCCATGGGCCGCATTCACATTCTCCCCGAGCACGTTGCCAACAAGATCGCCGCCGGCGAGGTGGTGGAGCGCCCGGCTTCGGTGGTGAAGGAACTGCTGGAAAACGCGCTGGACGCGGGGGCGCGGCGCATTCGGGTGCAGGTGGAAGGCGGCGGCAAGAAGCTGATCCAGGTCACCGATGACGGCTGCGGCATGGTGCGCGACGATGCCCTGCTGGCGTTTGAGCGGCACGCGACATCGAAGATCCGCAGTGCCGACGATTTACTGACGGTCGCGACCCTGGGGTTCCGCGGCGAGGCGCTGCCGTCGATTGCGTCGGTGTCGAGACTGAGGCTGGAGACGTGCGCGGCGGATTCAGAACCATCCCCACCCTATCGCTCCACCTCGACTGCGCTCGGGGCAGGCTCCACCGGGAGCGATAAGGGTGGGGCAACTCTCGTTCCGTCTGGCACGGTGGTCGAGATTGCGGGGGGAAAAATCCTGCGGGTGGAGGAAGCGGGGCTGCCGGCGGGGACCTCGATCACGGTGCGCGACCTGTTCTTCAATGTGCCGGCGCGGCGGAAATTTCTGCGCTCCGAATCGACCGAGCTGGCGCAGATCGCTTCCCTGGTGACGCACTACGCGCTGGCGCATCCGGACAAGCATTTCGAGCTGCATTCGTCGGTGAACGCGATGCTGATCGCGGCGCCGGTGGGGTCGCACCAGGAGCGCATTTACCAGGTGTTCGGGCGGGAGACGCTCGATCAGTTGCTGCCGTTGGCGGCGGTGCTGCCGCTGGCGCGCGTGGGTCTGCCGCAACCACCACCGTGGGCAAAGCGCGACGAAGACGAACCGCAGGAAAAGTTCGTGCCGGGCGAGTTGCGGCTCCACGGGTTCGTATCCAAGCCGGAAATTCAGAAGCTGAACCGGAATTCGATGTTCGTGTTCGTCAACGGGCGGCTGATCCGCGACAAGGTGGTGCAGCACGCCCTGACCGAGTCCTACCGCAACATCCTGCCGCCGACGGTGTACCCGGTCGTCCTGCTGTTCCTGGAGTTGCCGAGCACCGAGGTGGACGTGAACGTGCATCCATCGAAGGTGGAGGTGAGGTTTCGGCAGGGTTCGGTGGTGCACGACTTTGTGCGCGACTCGGTGAGAGCGGCGCTGATGAAGGCGCGCCCGGTGCCGCAGTTCACCCGAGAGATCACGGCGCAGCCGACGGCGTCGCCGGGTCTCACGCCCGGTGCGAGATTTCCCGAAAGCCCCCACCCTGTCGCGCCCCCTCGCTTCGCTTCTGGGCAGGCTCTCCCAGGCGCGACAAGGGTGGGCCACCCGGGTGAGCTCGGAATCACGCAGGCGGACGCGGATTTTGCGCTGCGCGCGCCGACACTGCCGCCGGTTTCGCAGCGGCTGGAATTTCAGGGCTCGATTGAGGTGGAGGGCAATGCGGCGGTCCCGGTCGCGCGTTTTGCATCGCAGGCGGTGGCGCCCGACGGCGGATGCGGGCGCGAACTTGCCGATCTGCCGCCCAGCGATGCGCCGCCGTTCGAATCGCTGAAACCGCTGGGGCAGGTGCGCGAGTCGTTCATCCTGGCGGTGAATGAAGAAGGGCTGTGGATCATCGATCAACACGTGGCGCACGAGCGCGTGCTGTTTGAGAAAGTACTGCGGCAGCGCGCGGCCGAGCGGGTGGAGTCGCAGCGGCTGCTGATGCCGCTGATCGTGGAGCTGTCGCCGCAGCAGCAGGCGATCTTTGCCGAAATCTGCGACGAGTTGCGGCACAACGGCTTCGACGCGGAGCCCTTCGGATCGCGCACGGTGGCGGTGAAGACCGCGCCCGCCGGCGTGGACGCCGGCGACGTGGAACGCATGCTGCACGAGTTGCTGACGCAGTTCGAGCGCGAAGAGCAGGCGCTCAACCTGGAGATCGCGCGGGCGCGCATCGCCGCTTCCATCGCTTGTCACGCGGCCATCAAGATCAACACGCCGCTGACCGCGGACAAGATGGAATGGCTGCTGCGCGAATTGGCCAAGACCGAGTGCCCGTTTTCATGTCCCCACGGGCGGCCGGTGGTGTTGCGGTATTCTGTTCGCGACATCCAGAAAGCGTTTAAGAGGATCTGACGATCGGGTGATCTGATGATCGGGTGATCGGGTGATCTTGAACCCGCACCCATGGTTGTCGCAAATCGCCCGATCGCGCATGCACTACATCAGCCATGACTGAACAGGAATTGCAGCAAGCTCGACGTCAAAAATGGCGCCTGGACGGGCGCGGCATGCGCACGGTGGAGGAGGCGCGCGAGTTCATGGAAAGCGTCGGCATGTGCCTGCTGTATCCCACCAAGCCGGCGGTGCTGGCGCCGACGTTTCTGGGGGCGTTGGCGGGAACCGACGAGGGGTTGCCGACGGCGAAGCTCGCGTTTGCCGACGCGCGGGCACATGAGGCGATCGAGTTGATGGTGCGCCTGCTGCGCGAGAAGGCGGCGTTCGAGGGCAGTGTGTTCGGCGAAGCCGGGTTTCTGGTGTCGGAGGCGGTGTTCCCGTACCTGTACGGCGCCTTCGGCGACAAGAATCCCCGGCAGACGCCGAAGCCGGGAGCGCACTCGGAGTACTCGCCGCTGGCACGCGACGCGTTTGAGGCGATCCGAACGCATGGTGCGATGTCCAAGCCGCGCTTGCGCGAACTGCTCGGCGGCGAACCATCGGCGCCGGCACTGGACCGGGCGCTGAACGAGTTGTGGTCGCGGCTGCGGATCACGCGGGTGGATTACACGCCGGAAGAGGGCGCGAAGTGGGACGCGCTGTATCGCTGGGCGCCGGACCGGGTGCGGGCGGGAATGCATACCTCGCTGCCGGAAGCGCTGTCGGCGCTGGTGTCCAAATATCTGGAGGCGGTGGTGGCGGCGGAGCAGTCGGAGGTCGAGGAATTTTTCGGGCACATGGTGCCGAAATCGCGGGTGAAGGAGGCGATCAACGCGCTGCTGGCGGCGCGCGAGTTGAGTTTCGTCAACGTCGGGAAGAAGTCGATGGTGCAGGTGGCGCAGAGAAGAGAGGCATTCGTGGCGAAAGCACGTTCGGCGCAACGTGTTAGCGAGTGGCCAAGAAAGCATAGATCCTGAGTGCGCCAAAAGCGGGCGCACTCAGGATGACGCCTTCAAGGGTTATCGATAGATCGAGGAATGGCGGAAGAGAGCAAGAACCTGGTGATCGCGATTGATGGGCCGGCGGGAGCGGGCAAGAGCACGATTGCGTCGCGGCTGGCGCGCAAGCTCGGCTACGTGAACCTGGAAAGCGGAGCGATGTACCGCGCGCTGGGCCTGAAAGCGATCGAGAACGATGTCTCGTTCGACGACGAAGGCGCGCTACTGGAGCTGGCGCGCAATTCGCGCATCGAACTGCAGCCGCGGGTGGACGGCAACCGCGTGCTGCTGGATGGACGCGATGTCAGTGAACGCATTCGCGAGACGGATGTGACCGCAGCGGCGTCGCGCGTGTCGGTACACCCGGCGGTGCGTACCTACATGGTGGCGCGGCAGCAGGAGATGGGCGCGCGCGGCGGGGTGGTGATGGAAGGGCGCGATATCGGGACGGTGGTGTTTCCCAACGCCGACGTAAAGATCTTCCTGGAAGCGGCGCCCGAGGTGCGAGTGGAGCGGCGGCTGAAGCAGGGCAGCGGCGAGGAGAAAGACGTCGCGGCGGAGTTGCAGCAGCGCGACCAGCGGGACCGAACGCGGGCGGCGTCGCCGCTGGTGGCGGCGCAGGACGCTGTGGTCTTGGATTCGACGCATCTCAGCATCGATGAGGTCGTGGAAAAAGCGGAGGCGTTGGTCAGGGTGAAGATGAAGGTTAACTGGAGCTGAGAGCGTTACCATGGAGCAGTTCGCAAACGTAGTGTTGGAGTAAGTAATGGCGCAACAAACGCCTCGTCAATTCAAGACTGCCTTCGAGACCTACGAGTTCGTGCAGCAGGTTGGTGCTGGTGGAACCGGGGCCGTGTTTGAAGTAACCGCGTCGGACGGAGAGCACTACGCGCTAAAGGTGTTGGACAAGACCAAGGCGACACGCGAGAAGCGGAAGCGGTTCGAGAACGAGATTCACTTCTGTTCGACCGAGCGGCACCGCAACATCATTCACGTTCTAGGCTCCGGCATCACCGAAGACGAATCGCCGTTCTACGTTATGCCGCTGTACCCGAGCACGCTGCACAAGGTCATGGCCGCTGGAATCAAACCTGCTGATGTGTTACCGGTATTTGACCAGTTGCTCAGCGGACTTGAAGCCGCCCATCTGATGGGCGTGTGCCACCGCGACTTGAAGCCCCAGAACATCCTGCATGACCCCAAATCAAACACTTATGTTCTGGCGGATTTCGGAATTGCCAGGTTCGGGGAGGCGGATCTGCACACTCTCGTGGAAACCGGCAAGCATGAGCGATTGGCAAATTTCATGTATGCAGCACCTGAGCAGCGCGTCCCTGGCCGCGTGGTAGGGCAGCCGGCTGACATCTACGCAGCGGGACTGATTCTTAACGAAATGTTCACCGCTGAAATCCCGCAGGGTGCCGGGTTCAAACCTGTGGGGGCAGTCGCGCCCGATTTTGCCTACTTAGATGGGCTCGTCGACGCCATGAGACAGCAGGTTCCGGAGCGGAGGCCCACTGTTGCAGCGGTGAAGGAGGAACTGATCGCCCGTGGCAACGAATTCATCAGCCAGCAGAAACTCGATGCGCTGAAGAAACAGGTGGTGCCTGAGACAGACATTGACGATCCTTTGGTCAGGAATCCAATTACGCTGATCGCACCAGAAGATTACGATAAAGACCAGCTGGTGCTGAAGCTCAGCGGTGCACCCAACCCGCAATGGATTCGGCTTTTCCAGAATCCGAGCGGCGGCTACACTTTCATTGACGGAATGGTGCAGCCCAACCTTTTTGCCTTTCACGGTATTCGCGCGGTCATCCGCATTGCCGACGAACGATACACTCAGCGGGCCGTAGACTATTTCAAGCAGTATCTGCAGCAGGCAAACACGGCTTATGCTGCTTGGGCTCAAGAGCAGCATCGACAAGAAACTGACGCGAAGCGACGCGAACTTGCTCGCAGGGTCGCGGAAGAAGAGAAACGACAACGAGTACTCTCGACGCTGAGGGTATGACGGACGGGCCAACCACGCGCTGTCATGCCGCGAAATCTTCGCTCGCTTCTCCGGGGCGCTGCTGATCGGCGGATGGAGCGGCGGAGTTGCGGTCGCTGACCGCGGAAAGCCGCGCCAGACGTTCGGCGTATTCCGCCTTCAAATCCCCCGGACGATAACGCCAGGTCCAGTTGCCGTCGCGGCGGCTGGGAACGTTCATTCTCGCCTCGCTGCCCAGCCCGAGAACATCCTGCAAAGGAACGACGGCGAGCCGCGCGGGCGAAGTGATGGCAGCACGAATGAAGGCCCAGTGTATGCCCGCGGGATCGCTGCCGACGTAGTCTTGGGCAGCGCGGCGCTCCTCGCCCCAGATGGAGTTGAACCAGCCGAGGGTGGTGTCGTTATCGTGCGTGCCGGTGTAGACGACGCTGTTGGGCGGGCAGCGGTGGGGCAGGTGGATGTGCGCGCCGGGGTTGCCGAAGCCGAATTGCAGCACCTTCATGCCGGGGACGCCGAGCCGCTCGCGGAGGGCGTGGACCTCGGGGGTAATCATGCCGAGGTCTTCGGCGATGAACTGGAAGCCGCCGAGGGCCTGGCGCAATACCTGGAAAATGTCGTCGTTGGGACCGCGCACCCAGCGGCCATGAATCGCGGTAGGCTCATGCGCCGGAATTTCCCAATAGGACTCGAAGCCGCGGAAGTGGTCGAGACGCAAGTTGTCGCACAGCTCGAGCGCCCACTTCATGCGTTGCACCCACCAGTCGTAGCCGCGCGATTGCAACACGTCCCAGCGATAAATGGGGTTGCCCCAACGCTGGCCGGTGGCGCTGAACGCATCGGGCGGCACGCCGGAAACGACGGTGGGATTCAGTTGGTCGTCGAGCTGGAAGAGATCGGGATGCGTCCACACATCGGCGCTGTCGTAATCCACGAAGATGGCGACATCGCCAATGACGCGAATGCCGCGCCGGCGTGCGGCCTGATGGAGGGCGCGCCACTGCTCGAAAAATGCGAACTGGGTGACGCGGGAAACGTCGAGGGCGGCGCCGAGTTCCCGGCGCACGCGGGCCAGCGCCTGCGGCTGGCGGCGAGCGAGGTCGCGCGGCCACTGGTTCCAGGCGCCGCGCGGGTAACGGTCGCGGAGGCGAACGAAGAGGACGTAGTCGTCGAGCCAGAAGGCGTTGTCGGAACAGAATTTTTCATACCGGCTGCGCGCGGCAGCGCCGGCGTTGGCCAGGAAGTTGCCGGCCGCTTCCCGCAACAGCGGCAACTTGATGGCGCGCACGTGGTCGTAGTCAATCGCTCCGTGGTGTTCCGACAAAACCGCGAGGCGGCCGCGGTCAATCCAGCCGGCATCGGCGAGTCGTTCCAGGCTGACGAGCAGCGGATTTCCGGCAAAGGCGGAGATGGAAGAATAGGGAGAGTTGCCGATCGCCATCGGCCCCAAAGGAAGGATCTGCCACAGCGTCTGATGGGCGGCGGAGAGGAAGTCAAGAAATTCATAGGCGGCCGGGCCGAGGTCGCCGATGCCGCCGCGCGCGGGCAGCGACGAGGGATGCAACAGGATTCCGGAGGCGCGTTCGGAGATCAAATTCAGCTCTCAGCTATCAGCTGTCAGCTATCAGCCGTCAGCGTCAGTTTAACGATTGAGTCAGATGCCTGCGAAGGGTCAAGCCACAACGCTCACGACTTCGGTCCCAAGCTTGTGTCTCTCTGGTCAGCTTGAGAGCTGATAGCTGATAGCTGACAGCTGCCTTCGCGTTAGTAGCCGGTTTCGGAGCCCTGGGTCGGCGTCGTAATCCGTTTGAGCTCCTGCTGGTTGATCTTGATCTTGCCGCTTTTCTCCATCTGCTTCTGGAGGTTGGTGGCAAAGACCTCGAGGAACTCGTTGCGCTTTTTCTGCAGGAGCTGGTCGCGCAGCCGCTCCTTGGAGGCGGCAAACTGCGCCGGCGGCGGCTCCTGTTTTTCCAGCAGGGCGACGACGACGCCGTTGCGTCCGGTGTTGATGGGCGCGCTGATCTCGCCCGGCTTCATTTCAAAGACGGCCTGCGCCGGACCGGAGAGCGAACCGAGGTCGGGCACCTGGCCAGTCGGTCCGACCAGATCGCTGGTCTTCACCGTGGCCCCGACTTCCTTGGCGGCCTTCTTGAGGTCGTGCAGGGAGCGCGCTTTCTCCGAGAGCTCAGCGGTTTTCTGCTGCAGCATCTGGGCCGACTTGTCGCCCTTGAACTCCTGCTCGACGCGGGCGCGGATTTCCTCGAAGCTGGGGCTGCGCGCCGGCTCGACCTTGGTGACCTGGTAGATGACGTATCCCGCCGGGATGTGGACACGGTCGGGCGCGCTCTTGTCGCGCGCCCCGAAGATGGCGGACATCAACTCCGGCGCATTGCCGACGCCGGGCAGTGAATCGGTGCGTGTGAACAGGCCGGTGTCCACGACTTCGAAGCCATTGTCCTTGGCCGCCTTGTCGAGGCCGGCGGTGCGGGCTTCGTTCTGGGCCTTGGAAGCGAGCGCGTCGGCACGGCTGGCCGCCTTGTCGGAGGCGAGCTGCGGCTCGATCTGCGGCTTGACCTCGTCGAGCGGCTTGACGTGCGCGTCCTGCTTGTCATCCACGTGGATGATGTGGAAGCCGAAGGTGGAGCGCACGATGCCGCTGGTCTGGCCCTTCTGCATAGAGAACGCCGACTGCTCGAATTCGGGGACGGTCTGGCCGCGCTGGATCCATCCGATGGAACCGCCGTTGTCCTTGCTGCCGGGATCTTCGGAAAATTTCTTGGCCAGCTCCGCGAAATTGCCGCCGGCCTGCACCTGCTTGAGGACGGATTCGGCCTTCTCGCGCGCCGCCTTCACCGCCGCCTCGTCCACCTTGCCGTCAGGACCGGGCGCCGGCGTCTTGATCAGAATGTGGCGGACGTTCACCTGCTCGGGCACACGGTATTGGTCGCGATGCGAGTTGTAGTACTGCTGGAGCTCCTGGGGCGTGACCTGCACCTGCTGCCGCACCCGGTTGGTGTCAATCACGATGTAGCGCGCCTGGCGCTTCTCGGGAATGGCGTTGGCGTACTGCTGCTTGTGCTGGTCAAAGTAAGCCTTCAGCTCGGCGTCGGTGGGGTGGACCTGCTTCATCAGGTCTTCGAGGGTAACGATGGCGTAGTCGAACTTGACCTTGGTGTTCTCGCGCTGGTACTGCTGCGCCAGTTCCTGATCGGAGACGGTGACGCCGCCCTGGATCGCGGCGGTAAGCTTGCGGATCAGTAGGTCGCTCTTGAGCAGCGCCTCGAAGTTCTGCACGCCCATGTTGAAGTTCTGCTGGATGAAGTTCTCGTAATTCTCCTGGCCGACGAAGGTGCCGCCGGGGAACAGCGCCGAGGCGAAGCTGCCGTGCTGCAATTCGCTCTGCAGCTCGGCGTCGGTGACTTTGAAGCCCATGCGATGGGCCTCGGCGACCATCGCCTTCTGGACGATAAGCTGCTGCGCCGCGCGCTGCATCAGGAACGGCATGAACTGCTGCGGGAAACCGCGCGGGAATTGCTGCTTGCCCATTTGACGGGCGGCGTCCTGCACTTCGCTGACGGTGACTTCCTGGTCGCCGACCTTGGCGATGATGTTGCCCTGCGGGTTGCCGAAACCGAAGGCATCGCCGAGGATGCCGCCCGGGATGAGGGTGATGGCCATGGCGCCGCAGATGACGACCAGCAGCCCGCCAAGGACAATCTTCTTCACCTTGCCGGGGGTTTGCAGAAATCGAATCATGGGTCTAGTTGCTCCAGAAATACGTGCGCAATCATTTCATTATAAACGAGAGAGCGGAGCGGGACTGAGGTGATGGCATTGGTGATTTAGTGATTTGTGATTTAGTGATTTCGATAGATCAGTAGATGGCAAACAGAAATCGCTAAATCACAAATCACTAGATCGCACATCTTCTTCGATTCCCGTGATCCTCAAACCCGCCGAATGCACTTTGTGGCGGATGTTGAGGGTGATAAGCAGGGCGGTGATCTGCTCCACGATGCGCGTGTTCTCCAATTTGCCGCCGTCGAGCGGGCGCGCGCCGGGAATCTTGCGGGCAAGCTCGTAGGCGACTTCTTTCGCCTTCTCGTGGTCGGTGCAGACAATGACGTCACATTCAACGGGCAAATCGGCTTCCAGCAGCGCGGCCGAGATGTTCTGAAACGCGCCCACGACCGCGATGCCCTGCGGCACCATTTCCGCGGCTTGCTGCGCCGCCGAGCCCTGCCACACGCCGAGCACGCGCGAGCCGCGGTCGCCGACGCCGCTGGCCAGCGGTACGGTGGCGCAGACCAGCACCGTGCCGGGGCGGAAGTGATTGCGCAACTGCTTGAGGATTGCTGCCTGACCCTCGAAGGGAACCGCCAGCACCACGACATCGGTGGCGCGGACGGCGGCGGAATTTTCCATGCCTTCGACGACGGCGTCCGGTCCAAGGCGGCCGCAGAGGTCCTGGGCAGTCATGCGGGCGCGGTTCTCGTCGCGCGAGCCGATGATGACGCGCAGCCCGGCGCGCGCCCAGCGCGAGGCCAGGCCGCGTCCTTCGGGGCCGGTACCGCCGACGATGGCAACGGTGGAAAGCATGAGAGTTTCAGTTTCAGTTTCAGTTTCAGCTGTTAGTTCCCAGCTTTGCCATGACGACACGCAAAACCGAGATTCCTCGGGGCTTCGGCGCTTCGCGCCTCGGTCACGGCTGAAGCCGTGACCTACCGAGCCCCTCGGAATGACAAAACTAAATGGGCTCGTGCGGCACGGCTCCCTCGACTTCGCTCGGGACAAGTTCCGCCGTGCCCTTCCCGAAAGCCGTACCCTTCCCGAAAACATTGGCATTCCCGACTGCTGTGTCATCCATCAATTTCAATCTTGTGTAGGTGGTATTGCGCTCGGCGGGGGTGCGGCCGAGTTCGCGAATGCGCTCGTGGAACTGCTCCGGGCTGAGGTACTCGCCGGAGGTGGCGCCCGCCAGCCGCGAAATGCTTTCCTCCATCAGCGTGCCGCCGTAGTCGTTGGCGCCGGCGCGCAAGCAAAGTTGCGCCGTCTCGCGGCTGAGCTTCACCCACGACACCTGCACGTTGCGGATGGCGCCGGCAAGCATCACCCGGGCCAGGGCGTGGATCTTCAAATGCTCGGCGAGCGTGGGGCCGGGACGCGCCATGCCCTCCTGGAACAAAACCGTGTTCTGGTGGATGAAGCCAAGCGGCACAAACTCGGTGAAGCCGCCGGTCTGAGCTTGAATGTCGCGCAGCAGCAGCAACTGGTTGACCCAGTGTGCGGTGGTCTCGATGTGGCCGTACATCAGGGTTGAGGTGGAGCGGATGCCGCACTGATGCGCGGTGGTGATGATCTCGCGCCAGCGCGCGGTGGAAAGCTTGTTGCGGGAGATGAGCGCGCGGACGTCGTCGTCGAGAATTTCGGCGGCGGTGCCGGGCAGGGTGTCGAGGCCGTTGTCGCGCAGCATGGTGAGGTAATCGCGCGTGCTCATGCCGGTAAGCTCGATGCCGTAGGAGACCTCCATGGGCGAGAAGGCGTGGGTATGCATGTCGGGCACGGCGCTTTTGACGGCGCGGAGAATGTCGCGATAGTAGAAAGGCGGCAGGCCACGCGGCAGCCCGCCCTGAATGCAGACCTCGGTGGCGCCGCGCTGGCGAGCTTCACAGGTGCGGCGGGCGACGTCTTCGAGGGTCAGAAAATAGGAGTCTTGTTCGCGCGGGCCGCGGCTGAAGGCGCAGAACTTGCAGCCGACGAAGCAGACGTTGGTGAAATTAATATTGCGATTGACGACGTAGGTGACGACGTCGCCGACGATGGAGCGGCGCAATTCGTCGGCAGCAACGGCCAGGGCAAGCAGGTCAGAATTTTCGGCGGCGGCGAGGCGGAGACATTGTTGGCGCGTGAGGCAGGCGCCGTCGTGGGTTTCGAGCACGGCCTCCAAGGCAGCGCGGATGTCCGGCGAAGCTTGCTGACAAACGTCGCGCCAGCCAATCGTTCCCAGGTGATTGAAGTCCGTCATTCGATGCGGTCTCGCGGTCATTTGCCCTCTGAGGCGCCGTGTTTATTCAGGCTTGACGGCCTGCTGATCGGCGAAGCTCTTCCACTTCCCTGTCGCGTCTTTGTTTTCCAACTGGAAGCGCCAGCTCTTCGCCTGCGGGTTCCAGGTGAAGGTATTGTGAAACGGCCCGTCAGCATATTCAAAGGTGAAGCGGATGCTGTTGCCCGAGCGCGTTCCGTAGCCGAGGAACTCGGAGTATCGTCCCCCATAGATGTCGAGCCAGTGGGCGACATAGCGTTCGCTAGTGTTGTCGTAGCCGATATAGACGTCGGCCTCGTACGGCGGCTGGCCCGGCGCTGCGCTGACGGCCTTCTCGTGGAACCGCAGGAACTGGTGGTTCAGCACCCACTCCGCTGTTAATCGCATTTCGAGCTGCCGGCCCATCACTGGACCGCTTACCTTCCACTGGCCTTGCAAGTTGTCGAGCAGGTCGTCGTGGAAGATGCGATTGGGTCCGTCCAGTGGCTCCTGGGCCATCGCGAAGAATGCGAACATCAGCAGGAACACCGGGAGTCTTTTCATAGCAGCGAAACTCGATACAAACATCCGTGCCTCCGGGCAACATCTCCTCTGATCGTCAGCGAAACAAATCGCGCTTCGCGGGGCGGATCAGGTCGCGACCGCGGCCGCGTCCCGGCTCATAGTCGAACCCGCGAATGATACACGCCGGCAGGCGCGAGAGCTTGCCACAGGCCAGCCCGGCCATCCCGGCCAACTCGTCGGCAGCGGCTTCCAGGCTCACCCGCAGCGGGTAACCGTAGGGATCGCGCTGCGCGCGGTAATCGCGAAATGCCTTCATGCCGGCCACGCCGATGGCCGCCTCCGCCAATCCTTCGCGCCACGGGCGCCCGAAGGTGTCGGTAATGATAACCGGAACGGCGAAGCCCAGGCGGCGCCGCAATGCGCCATAGATCCGCTGCGCCGACTTGTCGGGGTCATGGGGCAGCAGCACCGCGCTGTGCCCGCCATCCACGTTGGACACGTCCACGCCGCTGTTGGCGCAAACGAAGCCGTGCGGCGTCTCGGTGATGAGCACGTTGCGGCGGCTGCGGACCACGCGCGCCGCCTGCGCCAGCCCAAGTTCGACGACGCGGGCATCGAGGTGGTGGAGCTGCGCCCGTCGCCGCGCCGTCGCCCGCGGGCGCACCTGGTCGAGGGCGATGATCTGCCCTTCGGCCTTGGAGACAATCTTGTGGGTGACAACCAGGATGTCGCCGCGCCGGAACGATATGCGCGCGCGCGTCATCGCCGCGCGGATGATGTCCGGAATCGAGTCTCCCGGCAGGACTTCCCCGATGCCGGGAACCGGTATGGCGGTGAGGGGAGACATGAGGCGGAATAAATGTATCAGGGAGTACTGAGTACCGAGTACTGAGTACCGAGTACCGGGACGTGAGGGGCTATCAAAAGTGGTGAGGAGGAATTATTTCCTGTCTATTGTCCGGACCGGCGGCCTCCTGGCTCGTCGAAAGTTTGGCTGCGGGCGGAGCAGCGGCGGGATTCAATCCGGTCAGCCAAATACGTGCCGAGATAAAGCGTAATGAAGGACAGCGACGTCACCGCTAGAAACGACATCATCAGGCGCCTCCGGAAATGAACCCCATCCGGGGAAGACAATATCGCGGAGGGAAAGGCGGGAAAATGTCACGCGGGTAACATCGCTCGTGACGAAGGTAACCTGGCGGCGGTCAGCGCCGACCCGGGCTCACGGCCCGGGACTTATCTTTTCAAGCACTTGCCTTGCCGCGCCAGCGCTCCGGAAGCTTCCACTCGCAGAGCAGCTTCTGGGTGAGGGTGCGCATGGGAAAGCCGAGCAGTTGGGCGAGGTCGGCGGGACGGTCAATGTCGAGCGCGATCCCGGGAAGATCGGCGTTGTCGAGCACGACTGAGGTCTTGCCGGTAGCGCGCGCGGCGGCGTGATGGGGCAGGAAGCTGTCGTTACCAAAACGCAGCGGGAACAACGCGCACGGCCGGCGCAACACCGCGTTGGTGCCGCGGGCGTCGGCGGCGGGCACCAGCACCGAACCTTCCTCGGGCATGGCCGCGAGCACCGCCTCGACTTCGCAGGCGCGCAGCAGCGGAATGTCGCCCGGCAGCACCATGGTGAACTGGGCGCCGCGCTTTTCCGCCTCGGCAGTGGCCATGGCAATGGCGTCGCTCTCGCCGAGATTGTCGTTGTCAACGATGATCTGGAAACCGTAGTGGCGCGCCAAGCCGGTGGCGAAGGCATCATCGGTGACAAGAGCAATGGCGGGCCGGGGCTTGACCTCCGCCAAGGCAGCACAGACGTCCTTCAGCATGGTGCGCGCCAGCGTGGTGCGCTGCTCCTGGGTCAGCACCGAGGCGAGCCGCTGCTTGGCGGTGGACATTTCCTTCACCGGAACCAGGATCATCGCGCCCTGCCTGCTACCACCCCATCGCGCGCGGCGCGCGCTGGGGACCCCAGTGCGGCGCGCGCCGGGATGATGGCCGAAACCGCCGCGCGCGCGAGTTCGGCTTTGGCGTTGTCGGAATCCATGATGGTGTTGGTGAAGGTGACGTGAATGCCGAGCTTTTCGATGTCGGCGGCGTGCGGACGATCGCGCTCGTCGGCGATCAGCGCGTCGAGAAAGTCTTGATAAGCTTGTGCGACGCCGGCGATCGAGACCGGCAACTGTTGCGTCTTCATCAATTCGCCGGCGGGGCCGGACACGGCAGCGCCACCGACGATCGGGCTCACCGCGACCACCTGGGCCGCGGTCTGGCAAAGCGCAGCGCGAATGCCCGGCACGCTGAGGATGGGGCCGATGCTGGTGATGGGATTGCTGGGTGCGATCAGCACCGCCGCGGCGTCACGGATCGCTGCGACGACACCGGGCGCGGCCTGCGCTTGTTCCGCGCCCACGAAACGCACGCCCTTGGCCGGCACGCGGTAGCGCTCGCGCACGAAGTATTCCTGGAAGCTCAATTCGCCGGCGTCGGTGAGGACGCGCGTCTGCACGCGGTCGTCCGACATCGGCAGGATGCGCGCGCGTACGCCCATTTCCGACGCGATCTCCGAAGTGGCCTCGGTGAGCGTGTGCACGGTGAGCAGTTGGGTGCGGCGGAGATGGGTGGCCAGGTCGCGGTCGCCGAGTTGGAACCAGGCCGGCGCGCCGAGCTGCCGCATGCGCTCCAGGCAAGTGAAGGTGTCGCCCTCGACGCCCCAGCCGCGCTCGCGACTCAGGATGCCGGCCAGCGCATAGGTGATGGAATCGAGATCGGGGGAAACGTGCAGCCCCCACCAGGTGAGGTCATCGCCGGTGTTGACGATGGCCGTGACTTCTTCGGGCGGCACAACGCGCACCAGTCCCTGGACGAATTTTGCGCCGCCGGTTCCGCCGGTGAGTACGGTGATCATGGTTGCGGTTTACGGTTCACGGTTATCGGTTATCGGTTGAATTGCCGAACTGCCGGATCGAGAAGCTGCGGACGGCACGGTGGCGTTCGGCACCGTAGGGGTCCCCTTCGACGAGCTCAGGGCAGGCTCTCGACTCGGGCGTGCGCCCTCGCTCGGGATGACACCTCTAAAAGGAGGCACTTGATTCGCAGGGAGACCCTGGGCTGAGCTCGTGCTCATGGCGTATCCGTCCGCATCCGCCGCGGCGCGCGTTTTCTGCGCGGCCGGACCTCCGGCCTGTGCGACGTTCTCCAGAAACTCCGGATAGACCGGCAGGCGCTGGCGCAGCGCACACCCGGCAGCGCGGGTACGCTCTTCCAGTTCGCGGAGATGAGGCCATGGGCGCTCGGGATTGATGTAATCGGGCGTGAGCGGCGAAATCCCGCCCCAGTCGTTGATGCCCGCCGAGAGCAGTTCGTGATAATTCGGCGCGGACAGGTTCGGCGGCGCCTGAACATTCATGTTACGCAGAATGAGCCGCGCCACGGCGACGGTGCGCAGCATCACGCCCATGCTCGGCTCGGCACGGCGCGACATCGGGATCCCGGCTTTCACACGGAAATTCTGCACGATTACTTCCTGGATGTGCCCGTAGCGGCGGTGCAGTTCGGCGATGGCGAACAGCGAGTCCACCCGGTCGCGCGCGGTTTCTCCGATGCCGACCAGGATTCCGGTGGTGAACGGAATCGCCTGACGGCCGGCGGCCTCGATCACCGCCAAGCGCAGCGCTGGCGCCTTGTCGGGCGCGCCGCGGTGGGCCGCCAGTTTCATGAGCTTGTCGCTGGTGGTTTCCAGCATCAGGCCGACGCTGGGCGAAACCGCGCGCAGACGCCGCAGCCATTGCGGGCTCATGAGGCCGGGATTGGCGTGGGGAATGGTGCCGGTCTCGCGCAGCACCAGCTCGCACATCGCTTCCAGATAATGCAGAGTGGATTTGTACCCGAGGCGGCGCAGGGCAGCGCGCATTTCCGGGAAGACGAGTTCCGGCTTGTCGCCCAGGCTGAACAGCGCTTCGCGGCAGCCCAGGCGCTCGCCTTCGCGGGCCACGCGCAGGACTTCGTCGGGCGTCATGGTGTGCGCGCCGGGCTGGCCGGGATCGCGCCGGAAGATGCAGTAGCCGCAATAATCGCGACAAAGATTGGTGAGCGGCAGGAAGACCTTGCGCGAGTAGGTAATGACGCCGGGTTTGAATTGCTCTTTGAGGCGGATGGCGGTGGCGAGCAATTCGGGCAAGTCGCGATCAGTGCATTGGATGAGGTGCAGCGCCCGCTCGGGCGTGACCGGGAGGCCGGCGCGGACCTCGTCGAGATAGGAAGAGAGGCGTGCCGTCCCTTCGGGACTTTTCAAGCGAGTCGCCGGTCGCCGGTCGCCAGTCTCCAGGCGAAAGGTCCTGGCGACTGGAGACTGGCGACTGGAGACTGCGGCGTACTCCCGCACGCGAGCGCGGTACGCAGCCGGGCTGTCGAGATCGCGCCAGATGGCGTCGGTTGCGACCGGCACCGATCTGACGCGCGCGGCATCGCGGTACACGATTTCGCGCGCCGTCTGCGATTGTTCAAATTCCGCGCGCAGCTCCGACGCAAAGATCACCGGATGTCCGCCGCGACGCTTGCATCTCGGTATCGCGATCGCTTGCCCGGTTAAGCGCGTGCGGAATGCCGCCGCCAGCTTCGCAATCACCGGGCGCGTGAGCAGTGGATAATCCACCGGGTAGAGCATGAAATCGGCGCCGGGCGCGATCCCGGCAAGAGCTGCCTGCAGCGACGACATCTGTCCCGCACGCCAGTTCGCGTTGACCACGACGCGCGCGCCGGCAGGGATGAATTCGCGCACGCGCTCCGCCTCACTACCCAACACGACAACCGGGGCTTGCAGCGCGGCGCAGTTTTCGACCGCGATTTCCAGCGCGGTTCTGCCGCCGAATCTGGCCAGCGCCTTGGGGAACCCCAGGTCGGAGGCGCCGGCGGCCAGGATGATCGGAACGATGGTGCCGTCCCCACGCATAAGGGCTGAGCTTACATCAAACGCGGCGTGGGGCGCTTCTCTTGCTCAACTGAAGGCCAGAGGGCGGAAAGACCTACATCTGCCAAGAACGCGGATGGGGGGCACCCGTGACTTTGACTTGCCCCGGTTCATCCAACATAATCGATGCGCGATGGATATTTACCAGGAGATCGTGGGGTTGCGGCAGGCGGGGCGGCGCGGCGCGCTGGCCACCATCACCAACGTCCGCGGCTCGATCCCCTCGTTCCAGACATCGAAAATGCTGGTGCGCGACGACGGCTCGATCGTGGGCACGATCGGCGGCGGCTGCGTCGAGGCCGAGGTCTGGCAGGCGGCGCGCGAGGTGATGGAGCAGGAAAAACCGCGCACCCTGACCTTCAACTTAAACGAGAATCCGAAGTACGATAGCGGGCTGGTTTGCGGCGGGACGCTGGAGGTGTTCATCGAACCGGTACTGCCCATCCCTGTGCTTTACCTGTTTGGCGCCGGGCACGTTGCCTACAACACGTTCAAGGTGGCGCGCGGCGCGGGGTTCGACGTGGTCATCGTGGATGACCGCGAGAGCTATGCCAACCGCGAGCGCTTTCCCGACGCGCGCGACGTCATCGCCGAGGACTTCGACCAGGCCTGCGCGCGGCTGGCGCCGAATGAGAATTCCTACATCGTGATCGTCACCCGCGGGCACCGCGACGATATGCGCGTGCTGCGCTGGGCGGTCACGACTCCGGCGCGCTACATCGGCATGATCGGGTCGCGCCGCAAGACCATCTCCATCTACAAGGAACTGGAAAACGAGGGGCTCGATGCGGCGCTGTTTGAACGCGTCAATGCGCCGGTCGGGCTGGAAATCGGGGCGGTCACTCCGGAAGAAATTGCGGTGGCGATTGTCGCCGAACTGATCGCGTTCCGGCGTAATTGCGAAACGGCGGTGGCGCGCAAGAAGCTCGCGCAGAACCAGGAAAAACAAGTACCGAGTACCGAGTAGGGGGTACCGAGCGGAAAAGGCTGTGGCGGCCAGAAACCGGATGGCCACGGTATAATCAAAAACGCGCGCCCGTAGCTCAGCTGGATAGAGCGATTGCCTCCGGAGCAATAGGTCGGGAGTTCGAATCTCTCCGGGCGCGCCAGTTCTTTTTAAAGCGCACACCGGCGGTCCCATATCAAAGTCAACCGTGGGCGGCGAGAGTTCCCGCTGCCCGCGATTGCCTGGAACGATCCGGAAGAAACCAACTACCTTCGGCGGCCGCCCGCGTTGTATCCCTCAGCGTAACCGGCTCTGTAACCCTCCCGGAAGGCGTTTTTGTACGCCGTCTCGCTGCCCATCGAAGAGTTGTAGCCGCTGGTTCCATTCTGGTAAGTGCTGCTGTAGGTAGGACGATTACTGTGGCCGTTGTTGCGGTCCGCTCGTCCGTAATCCAAGCCAGTCTTGAAACCATTGTCGTAGGCCAGGCGCTGGACATCGTTGCCGTATGGGCGATTGCCGGTGGGCCCGCGCTGGCCGGGCCGACCTTGGTATGTGCCGTGGCCTTGATAAGCCTGGTTGTAACCGAATTCGTAGGCGCGCCGGTCCGCGTCATTGTTGGGATGCACACGGTAGCGGAGAGCGCGGTGGTTGTCGCGGTCTTCCTGCCCGTGTTTCAAGCCCTGCTGGTAATTGGGGTTGTTGGCGTAGGCGTTGTCGTTATTCTTGTCGTTGTCGTGCCCGCGGCCGTGCTCGAGCCCTTGCTCCGACTGATACGCGGCGGCGATAGCCGGCGCACTCAACACAGTCACGGCAAATGCCAGGGCCAAAGCCCACACGGCGTGACGCAGATTCAGTTTCATGGGAAACCTCCAATCTTGATGTTGATTTGAGGCCACATTCGTCAGTATCTATTCTGACGCCTTCAATAGCTGGTCAGTATTGAACACATTGCGAGTCCCAATCAATCTGCGGCAACGGGTAGCATCTCCTTGTCTGCCTGGGGAACTTGCAGGTGCGGCAGGGGGCGGCCGGCGAACAGGAGCCGACAGGGCTTCGCCAGCCAGCGTGCCCATCGCGCCGACGAAGATTTCCTCGCGCTGTCGGTCGCAATGCCGGTATCGGCGTACATGTGCCGGTAGATCCTGGAAATGAGCAGAAACGCCACGCGCCCCTTCTGCGACTTGATAAACCGGGAGCGTTTCCAGATGGAGCGCCACGTATAAAACTTGTCCCACACGGCCTGGGTCTGGCGGCGGATCTCCTCTGCCGACATCACCGGGTGCGGCCAGTAAAGCTTGGGACGAAGAGCAGTGGGGATGAGCCACCGTCGGGTGATCGGTATGCCCGCAATGGTTTCGGGCGTGTCTCCCAGAGTCTTTTCCCATTTAATAAAGTCCACGGTGCCGGGAAAGGGCGTGAGCATCACAAACTGCGCAAATGTGATTTCGGCCCGCTCGGCTACATCCTCGGTGGCCATGAACGTGGCGGGATTGTCGCTGGGCAAGCCAAAGATGAACGATCCGAGCACATGGACACCGTGGCGCCGGAAGGTCTGAAGACGCTCCACCAGGTGTTCACCCGCCAGATTGAAATCCTTGTAAACGTCTTTGAGACCTTCGGGGGTGACCGATTCCACCCCCACCAAAGCGCCTATTATGTGCGCTGCCCGCATGGCGTCGAGAAACTCCGGATCTTCCGCGGCTTCCATGGTGATCTGAGTGAAGAAGCGCACGTCAGGCAGCTTCGCCAAACGCGACATGAGTTCGAAGCGTTCCGCGCGCAGCGATTCCAGTTCATGCAGACGGGCTGAGTTGTTCTGTTGCGCGGCCAGGCGCAGGTCACCGAGGGTTACCGGATAAAAGTTGTCGTCGGCGAGCGCGATGAAGCGGAAGCCCAGCCGGCGCAATTCGACAATTTCCTCGATCACGGCATCGGAAGAACGCTGGCGGGGGCGCTGGCCGTCGGTGCGCCAGACGGAACAGAAGGAACAATGCTTGGGACAGCCTCGAACGGTTTGCACCGAAGCCCACATGTACCGGTTCCGCGGCAGCAAGTCCCAGCGTGCGGGAGAAAACTGGCTCGCCTGGATGCGGCCGCCGGCATAGGTCGGCTGGGGAGCGCCGCGGCTGCAATCTCCGAGAACAATGGGCCAAGCCTGATCGCCATCGCCCTGGACAACGGCGTGGGCGCCGCCGAGCTCGGCGGCCTCTTCCGGATATAACGTCGCGTGAATTCCGCCGAAGACCACGTAGGCGCCGCGGTCACGGGCCATTCTCCCAATCTCGTAACCGCGCAGCGCGTTCGCGGTATGCACGCCGATGCCAACCACGTCGCCGGGTTGAATGCTGGCCGGATCAACCTGGACGAGGGTCTCGTCCACGATCGCCGGGTCTCCATAACACTTCGGGGTTGCAGCGGCCAGAACATACAGCCATCGCGGAGTAATGACGGCTGTTCCGAACGACACATCACTGGGGTTTACAAGGTGGACCTTCATGCGCCCATGACCCGTTTCCTCCGATTGAGTGCCGGCTAGTCGTGCAGGATGACGTTCAGCAAAGAACCGTGAATCTGCATCGCGCCGGCGCTGTATGCAACATTGCGTTGTCCTCTTTGACGGAACCCGAAGTGCCGTGACCCTGGGCCGGCGGAACGGCAAGTCTGTCAGAGCGGTTCCGGATGAATATTTCGAACTGCGGCGCCTTGAAACGCCGGTTTGCTCCAGAAGGCAAGGCCGCCGTAACCCTTAATCCAGCGGCAGGAGCGGAGGTTGAGAGTAACCAGTATCGCGGTCGACTGCGAATACAGGGGGGTGTGCACTAACGCACGCGGAGACTAATGATACACGACTTTGTCCGATAGCGGGCAGAAGGAGTTTTGGCCGAGCAAAATTGAACAGTCCCTGGCTTGGCGCGGGCGTAGGATGATTTCAGGTGCGCATGATGGAGAATTTCAAAAGCAGCAGAGAGGCCGGTGCTTGGCAGCCCGGCCAAAATCTAGCGTTCTTGATCATCGCCTGCGGAATGATCCTGGGCGGGGTGCTCGTGTTTCTGCTCTGATCGCGGACCAAGCACGCGCCACGGTCCCGCCTGAAAGGTGCAAAACCGATGAGCGACAATCACGTGACCTACGAGGGCGTGACCTACCATCTCGTGGAAAACCTGCCACCCCTGAAGTGCCACGTGGTAACGTGCTCCTGTTGCGGGGGAGTGGGCCAGATGTACGGACGAAGGTGCAGAGAATGTAAGGGCCGGGGTCTTGTGTATCCGCCACTTTCGGATGCGCGAACTGAAAGTACAGGTGGTTAGAACGAGGTTTGCGCTAACCGAGGGACGGCGAAGGGAGACGAATGTCGAACTCCAAGTTGCAAGCAGCCATCGACGAACTGGAAAGGCTTTACGGGACCGTCAAGGCTTTCAAAGCGCGCAATGGGACGCTGCCGAATCCCGACAGCGATGCCGGGCGCGCCGTGTTAATCCTGGAGGCGTTCGCCGATGAACTGAAAAAGATGCAAATCGGACGACTGGTCTACGCCGAGATGTAGCCACTGCTGGGCCGCCGGCCCCCGCGCCCCACGAGTTTGGACGGATTGTGGGCGTGTTCCGGCGTCGCAATCACTGGCTAGAGTGGCGGCGACGATTCAACGTGGGCGCGACTTGCTTGCTTCTTCTGGCGCGCTGTCACCCGCGGTCCGGGTGCACTCAATGCCGCGCACAACTCGCGATTGCGTTTCCGGCGAAGGATCTTCTTCTTGCGCAAACGCCCGAATCTCGATTTATCACCGTTGCGTTCCGACAAGCAGTTGCTCCTGTTCTCTGCGCCCCGTCTGCCGCTCTTGAGGAGAACCGGCCCATTGGCCGGGGCGTGTTCCACCTAGTATGGCCTCATTGCCTGGTCGCGTTTGTGCAAAATTGACCACTTTCAGCGTCAGCACAGGCGTAGGATGAGAGAGGTGCCCACATGGGAAGGTCGGAAAGCTTTCCAGACGCAGGTCTCAGCGGCTGGAACCGAACCCGATTCCGTGAGTGCCCCAATATCGTTGCGAAAGGGACTACCCATGATGAACACCAAGTTTGTTGTCAAAGTGAACCGCGTCGGCAGGCGCACGGTTGAATACGTGCAGCGGATTGACGCGATTCCCCTGCGGACGACCACCAACCTCAAATTGGCATTGGTAATGGGAAAATTCACCGCCGAAGACGTTATCAAATCGATTGCTACTCCCCGCTGCAAACCGGAGTTAATTTCGGTACAGGTCATCGCCTGACAATTGATCGCGGGAGGGTGTGATCCTGCGCATCGCATGGGCCAAGGCTCACCACGGGAGCTTCGGAAAGGAATTCTTATGAAAAAACTTTATGTTGGCAATCTCTCGTTTTCCACGACAGAGAGCGATCTGCGCGAAATGTTCGCAGCCTTTGGCGCGGTGGCAACCGCTTCGCTGGTGACTGATCGGGACACCGGCCGCTCGCGCGGATTCGGCTTTGTCGAAATGACCAACGACACCGAGGCAGCCGCCGCCATTGCAGCATTGAACGGCAAGGATTCGGGCGGACGTCCGCTCACGGTCAACGAGGCGCGGCCCAAGAAGAGCGGCGGTGGCGGTCGCTACTGATATTGGCCTTGCATTACCCCGCGATCGCGTTTTGATTACGCCTGGAAAACTCACAACTGTACCGATGCCGAATCGTTCAGCGACCAATGAGTCGTAGGCCGCGGTCATTCACGTCGAGTGTAGAGGAAGATGAGGCCGGCGCAACGCCGGATGCCGGCCGCCGCCGGATCGAGAGTTAATCCTTCTTGGCGATCTTTACCGCCCGTCCCTTGCGATAGGTAACGGTCAGAGCGTGACCGCCGTTGGGGTATTTCACGATTTTCACGTCGGGATCGGTTTGTTGCGGCTGCGGGACGCCCATGCCGACCGCGAAGTCAGCCTGGAATTCGTTCATGCCGAGTGTGACCTCGTGGTTGCGGATCGCCTCCCAGGTCTCCGCCGGCCAGAAGCCGTAGAGCTGGCGCGGATCTTCATAAAAAAACATCTGGTCGGCATAGATCTGGAACGAGCCGCCGGACTCGGTGCCCACCGGCACGGCGTAGCTGCGTCCGGATTTCTCGAAAATCGCAGCAATCTGGTGATAGTTGGGCTTGTTGGGCGTGGGCTGCGCGACCACGTTGGTGATGTGCAGCTCCTCAATTGGCCCGAGCAGGCCCGCTTCGTGCACGAAATCGGCGCGCCGCCTGGCGGAGTCGTAGGGATAGTAGGTGTAGCGGTAGCCCTCCTGCACCCAGACGGGCTGCCTGGTCAGTTCGCGCGCGGAAGCCAAGTCGTACGCATGCAGCTTGCGCGGCACCACGTAGGCTTCGCGATTCAGCGGGCGAACCGCCGCTTTGGGCTTGGGGGCCGCCGGGCGCGTGCGCTCGCGGAGGATGAAGTACAGCCGCACGCCGGCGGCGACCAGCGCCACCAGCAGCAGGAATTGCAGCAGTTTTGCCGCCGTGGATTTGCCGCGCTTGCGTCGTGCCATGAACCGGGCTCCAGGCTGCACAGGCTGCAGGACGTATCCCTGCAAAACCGCCGCCTAATCGCCATTGTACCGACGTTGGTCGCCTGAGGTGAGCGACAGAAGTTCATCGTGCAGCGCAATCAGGAATCAATCGGCGGCCGCCGAAGACGAACTCCGTCCACGCGCCATCTGCCACAGCAGGTCGAAGATGGCCGCCGACATCAGCAACAGCGCCAACCCGAACCACGGCCAGTTGAATCGCGCGGGCAGCATGGTGCGCAGCGCCGGCTCGCCTCCGGAGACCGCGCGCATCGAGTCCTGCATAAAGACCGCCAGGGCCAGCAGAATCCCGACGGCATTCAGCGCCAGCGACCAGCGCGAAGGCCAGAAGCGCGCCTCGCCAAACTGCGTGACCAGGGTACCTCCCACCACCATCAGCGCCGCGATCGTCACCGGCGCGATCACCGGCGCCCACCACGGCAGCGGGATGAGAAACAGAACGTCCCAGTCGAGGAGCGACTGCGGCCACCCGGCAATCATCGCCAGAAAAACGTAGTAGAGGATGTCCCACACGCCGAAGGCGATCAGCGAATACGACAACCGCGTGCGCCAGTTGCGTCCCGCAAGCCAGCCAACGGCAAACAGCATCAGCAGCGTGGCCAGCTCGCGTACGAGCTCGGTATTGCCCAGCGCCTGATGCCGCGGCAGCGGGTTGAGCTGGTAAGGATTGACGCGGCCCACCAGCATCCGCAAGTACACCACGGTGGCGGATTCCATCCACCCCATCGCCGTGCCGAACAACACCACCACGAGCCAGCGGTTTCGCTCCGACATGAATGTATTTTATGGGATGAAAACGCTCGGTGCGCGGGTACGCAGTTCAGAGTCCGGCGCCATGTCTTCCCGGAACGATGGCGGCTAGCCTGGATTTCCACGGTGGGGAATCGTTCTAGCAGAGATATGGTCGATCCTCGCTGCGCTCGGCCGGGACACGCGCTCACATCATCAGATGCAGATTGAGTAGGGCCCGGCCGTCAACTCATTTTCGCGGCGAGACGAGGCCGTAGCGGAACATGTTGCGCAGCGCGCGCAACATGGCGGGGCGCAGCGTTCGCTTGGCCGCCTGCGTCGCCTGGGTGCGCACGCACGCCAGCACCTCGTCGGCGCCGGCGCGATGTCGCACGTCCTCGATGGAGGAGAGGCGCACGCGCCGCTCGCCGTCGAGCACGAACGTGGCCGGCACGGCGATGCCGCCCTTCTCGCGAGGATTGAACAAATCCCAGTCGCGCACCACCTGCCGCTCGACGTCGCACCAAATTGGGAAGGACACGCTCAACGTCCGCCGCAGATGCTCGGTGCGCTGCGGCTCATCCACCGACAAAGCGGCGACGCGATATCCCGCCCGCAAAAAGGCGTCCGTACGGTCGCGATAATCCGCCAACTGGCGGATGCAGAAGGGTCACCAGTGGCCGCGGTAGAAAACCAGGACGCACGGAGTCAGGGACGACAAGCTGCGCTTCTCGCCCGTCGAATCCGAGAGCACGATCTCGGACGCTACATCACCAACGCGCGGTGCGCTCATGGCCACACGATTTCTCAGTTTAGCGCGCGTACTCGGCGCTGATGTCGCGTAAGGCCTCGATCGTGCCGCGCCGGCTGGCTTGGTCGGCAAAGCGCTCGGCAATGCGTGAGAGCGTGGAGAAGATCTGCGTGCCGCGATAGATAAACCCCGGCGCCTGCTCCCACGCGGTTTCGAACTTGTCCGGATACTCGGCGGCGAGAACCGCCAGCCCCACGGTGGCCAGCGCGATCCCGGCGGGGCGGCGACCCTTGATGAACATCAGAGCGCCCGCGCTCAGCGACCCAATGACCAGTGCTTTTCTCCACTTCGGCATGACTTTCTCCATGACCTGCTCCCCGCGGCGGTTTCCAAGCATTGAAACAATCATAAACCGTCGGCCTGGTTCGCGAAACGCGCTACTGAGGCCCATCTTCCTATTGACAGCATGATCCCATTTGGCGAACAATCCACGCACCTAATTCCTGCGGGGTGGCTCAATGGTTCGTCTTGTCTGTCGCGCGGTCTTGGTGTGCCTGTCCGCGCTGGCCTCAGTCGCAGCACAATCCGCACCGGTTGCGATTGTTGCCAACCAGAACCGCATTCCCGCCGGCAAGCTGGAATCCGGCGTCCTCAATGTGCAACTCGAGATCGTGCAAGGCGCCTGGCACGCCGAGGCCGAGGACGGACCGCGGTTGAACTTGCAGGCGTTTGGCGAAGCCGGCCACCCGGCGCAGATACCCGGCCCGCTGCTGCGCGTGCCGCAGGGCACCAAGATTCATGTGACCGTGGCCAATAAAGTGAAAACGAAGGCCACCGTTCATGGCCTGAACACCCGTCCCGGCGATGACAAGGACGCGCTCGAAGTTCCGCCCGGCGAAACCCGCGAGCGTACCTTCCTCGCGGGCGATCCCGGAACGTACTTTTACTGGGCGCGCACCACGGCGCCTCCGAACGTTCCGCCCCTGGGGGTGCTTCGGCAACCAGTTTTCGAGGATGCCCACCTGAACGGCGCCTTCATCGTGGATCCGCCGGGCGTGGTCGCCGCCGACCGCGTGTTCGTGATCAATGCGATGTTCGTCAAGCCCGATGTCACCCACGACAACTTCGAAGTCGTCAGTATCAATGGCAAGTCGTTTCCGTTTACCGAGCCGCTGGAATATACCGCCGGCGACACCATCCGCTGGCGCGTGATCAATCCCAGTTTTGCCGTACATCCCATGCACCTGCATGGCGCGTTTTTCAAGCTGCTCAGCCTCGGCGACTCGGAGAAGGACGCCCAATTCGCACCCGGCGACCGCCAGTCAGTGGTCACCGAAGCCATGCGGCCGGGCAGCACGATGATGATGGAGTGGTCGCCGGAGAACGCCGGACGTTGGCTTTTTCATTGTCATTTTCAGTTTCACATGTCGAGCGACGAACGCCTCCCGGTTTTCACGCGCGTCATACCCAGCCAGTACGGCCCCGAAGAGCCGGCCGTTGCCGGCCACCAGCACCACGGCGCCGGCGCCATGGAAGCGATGCATGACATGGCCGGCCTGGTGCTCACGATCAACGTGAAACCCGCGGCGGGCACGCCGCCCGCGGCCACTGCCGGCAAACCGGCGCGCAAGATCGATCTCATCATCGAGCCCAACGTCGAAGCCGCCGGGAAGGAACCGAAGTTCTCCTGCTCGGTGCGCGAGAAGAACAAGGTGCTGGTGTCGGAGGACCGCGCCGTCGGGCCGCCGATTGTGGTCACGCGCGGCGAACCCACCGAGATCACCGTTCTCAATCATCTCAAGGCGCCGACCACCATTCATTGGCACGGCCTGGTGCTGGAGAGCTACTACGACGGTGTGGTCGGCGGTGGCGTGGGAGACCAGGTCACGCCGGCGGTTCCGCCCGGCGGCAGCTTTGTCGCCCGCTTCACGCCCACTCGCGCCGGCACTTTTATCTATCACACGCACGCGGCCGATCCGAACCAGCTCAGCGGCGGCATCTACGGCGCGCTCATCGTGCTGGAACCCGGGAAACCGTTTGACGCCGAACACGACAAGCTGCTGGTCATCGGCACGCGGGATACGTTCTTCTTTGCCAAGCGCATCACCATCAACGGCATGGAGAAGCCCCAGCCGATGACGCTCGCCACGGGCGCAACCTACCGGCTGCGCCTGATCAACATGGCGCCGAATCTGATCGCGAACTTCCGCCTCGGCAGCAAGGACAAACCCGCGACCTGGCGCGCTCTGGCGAAAGACGGCGCCGATGTGCCTCCGCGCCTGGCGCGCTCCGGCGATGCGGTCCTGAACATCACATCGGGTGAAACGTACGATTTTTCCTTCCGCGCTGATTCACCGGGCGAGATTCCTCTTGAAATCGAGAACCCTCTCAGCCAAGCAAAACTGCTCAGCGCAATTGTGGTGCACTAGGCTGAAGGCGTTCGAGGGCGGATCCGGTCGATTCGATGTTACAAGCGGGTGAACATTTCCAGCAGCGTGGTGGTGGCCCGCTGCGCGGTACTGGTCGAGACGGTTCCGAGCTTTCGCACAAGTCGCTGCCGGTCTACGGCGCGGAGTTGGTCCAGAGCCACCTGTCCACGTTTTCCATGAAACCGTACCGGCACTCGTGTGGGGTAGGGGCGCGTGACGGTGGTCATGGGAGCAATCATAACCGTCTGCAGATGCCGGTTCATTTCATCCGGCGAGACCACTATGCAAGGGCGCGTCTTCTGAATCTCAACACCCTGGGTCGGATCGAGCGACACCAGCCAGACTTCGTCCCGGCGTGGCGGTTGACTCACCATTTCCATTCCTTGCGGTCGAACTCATTGGGTCCGGTCTCCAGAAGGAGTTCGTCGTGTACAGCCCGTCCAGCGGCACGGAACGCTTCCTCCCATCCTTGACGCGGCCGACGTTCCGGAGAAATCACCAGGCAATCATTCTCGACTCGTAAGTCGACGGTCTCGCCCAACCCGCATTGCTCGATGAGGGGCTTGGGAATGCGAACGCCGCGGGAATTGCCGATGCGGACAAGGTCGGTCCTCATGCCTCGATTACCTCTGTAATTACATTGTAATCACAGCGGACGCTCGCCGGCAAGAGGCAGCAGGGCGAGGGCGCGCGTGACGGGCGCGTTCGTGAAATTCCCATCCTTCGCGAAACCTAGCGCAAGGGTGGCCACACGCCAGTTCTCGGTTATCGGCTTTCGATTGTCGGTGGTTACTCTCGAAAGTGGATCGCTGCCGAGTGGCCCGTCATCCGGGCCCATTTCACTTCCCACAAGCCGACTTCTCGGGACTGATCCTACTTTACCTTTGTAGCGGGGTTCAATGTGATTCAGGACCAAGGGGCTTTGTCCCGAGTGGCCTGAGTAGAACGCAGCACTCCGTGTTCGCGCGCGCAAGATCGGCCATAAGCGGCAGCCCAACCCAGGCTGTTATTCTGCAATGTGACTCCAAGGCCAAACCCACACCCCAAGACCCCGCTGCGGAAGGGTTTCCTCCGATCCTTTGTTCGATGGCTTATCACCGGCGTGGTGCTCATTTGGGTGCTTGCCGCGCTGATGCTTGCGGCCGCCCGGTGGATCGACCCACCGACAACCGCGGTGCACATCCAGCGCCGCTTGCAGGCCTGGATTCACCACACGCCGTATCACGAACGCTACAAATTCATTCCGCTCGGCCAAATCTCGCCCGATCTCCAGCACTCTGTAATCGCCGCGGAGGATGCGCGCTTCTACCAGCATCATGGGTTCGATTGGCACCAGATCCAAATCGCTGCCGAAGAGGATTTGGAAGGCGGTCGCATTCGCGGAGCTTCCACCATCACGCAGCAACTCGTAAAAAACCTATTCTTCGGAACGGGCCGCTCTTTCCTCCGCAAGGGCGCAGAGTTCACACTGGTACCGGTGGCCGAATTCGTCCTCGGCAAGCGGCGCATTCTGGAGATCTACCTCAACGTGGTCGAATGGGGCCCTGGTATTTATGGTGCAGAGTCGGCGTGTCGTTACTACGATGGAACCGCGGCCCGGAATATTGGCCGGCAACAGGCGGCACGGCTTGCCGCGATTCTGCCGGCTCCCCTGAAGCGACGTCCCGAGCGCATGAATAACTACAGCGAGCTCATTCTCGAGCGGATGCGCCAAATGGGTTGGTAATCGTGAGCAACATTTTACCCATGCTGCGCCTATGATTCCTCTCGCATTGGGTTCTGGCCGGATGGTCGTCGGTTCGGAGATTACTATCTCGACAACAGAGCATATGGCCGGAATCGACGCGCAGGATGCGCGCGCGCTAGCGGCTCGAGGCAAGATGTGCGGCGAACTTGGTGTAGAGGCGCCGGCTGAAGTCGGCGGGGAGGGCGAAAGCGCGGTTGTCGCCGATGAGGACGAGGACGTTGTGGGTGCTGTCGAGCAGCGCGGCGCAGTGGCGGCAGTGGGCGAAGTGCTGCTCCATCCGCTCACGCAGCCCGGGATCAACATCGTGATCGAGGTAGTTCGAGATCTCGCGCCAGATCTCGTGACAGCTCACTTGCATCTATTTCCCCTTCCGCTTGAGATGCCAGCCACTCAGTTCGGTAACAAGACGGTCGCGCATTTGCAGCCGCGCCCGTAGCAGGCGGACCTTCACGTTGCCGGGAGTAATGCCCAGGATTGCGGCGGTTTCGGCAACGCTGAGCAGTTGGACGTCGCGCAGCACCAGCACCTCGCGGTACTTATCGTTCAGCGCCGCCAGCGCCCGCGTCAGCGCCTCGCGGAGTTCCCGCCGCTCCAGCGCCTGGGAGGGAATTTCGCGCCAGTCGCGGAGTTGGATGGGAACATAGTCGGGATCGTCGGGAGCGTCCAGAGATTCCAGGCGTACGCGCTGGCGCGAGCGCAGGCGCATGCGCGACTCGTTGATGGCAATGGTCACCAGCCAGGTGCCGAAGCGGGCGTCGCCGCGGAACTGGTGCAGGTTGCGGAACGCCTTGAGGACCGTGTCCTGGGCGACGTCCTCGGCTTCGGATGGATCCTGGAGAATGGAGTAGGCGGTGACGTAGATGGAGCGTTCGTGCGGCCGAACCAGGTCATAGAAAGCCTCGGAGTCGCCGGCGCGGATGCGTTCGATGAGCGCCTGCTCGTCGGGGCGAGGCTGAGGTTGCGTGGCCAATTCTTTTTTCGTTTCGTCCCTACGGTGTCTGTGTCATAGCCGTGCCGCGCCGCTGGCGCTCACGAGTTCTGTTCCACTTTTCCCACCGCTGCCGCGGTGGGCTAACGAATTTCGCCGCTCCGCGGCTGGTTTCGGTTCGCTTTTGGACCACTGCAACGCGCGAAATCGAGCTATGACACAGACACCTACGGGACTCAGGATCATCTTCCAAGTTTTACCCATGGCTATCGCCCCTTCGACTTCGCTCAGGGCAGGCTCTGGGCTACCAGCGCACGTCCCCATTCGGCTTCGCTCAGGGCAGGCTCTGCGGGACTGAAGCCTGGGGTCGTCTCCGTTTCCGTCTAGTGATGCCAGCCGGGGTAGACGCTGGGATGGAGCACGAGCTCGGATAGGACCATGAACAGCGTCAGCACGGAGGCGGAGAACACGATGCCGTTGCGCAGCTTGTCGCGGAAGCGCAGCGGCTTGATGCGCCATTGCGCCTCGGGCTGGCGGCGAAGCCGGCGCGCGTTCCTGAGCACGAACAGGTTGAACAGCGAGCCGATGGCCGCTAGTGCGAGCAGCGGCAGACGCACCAGCTCGGAATGAAGCCAGGAAGCTTGCAGCACCAGTCCGGTGGCGGCGCCGGTGGTCAGAATGGAAATGCGGTTGGCGAAGACAAAGATCGCGCACCCGGTTTCAAACAGCAGGATGGGAAGCGAACCCAGGACGATGGAATAGCGCGGCGCCTTGGTTTCGAGTTTCGGTTCCGGGATGGGCATGGCAGGAGCCGAGGGCGAAGCCGTGACCGACATGAAAACACCTCAACTGATGGGATGGCCGGTCGAGGCGGAAGTCGGCAAAGAATTTTTCGCATGTCCGGCCTGCTCCAGCATCTTGCGCACCGCCGGTTGATAGCCGCGGCTCAGGGGCACGCGCGCTCCGTCGCGCAGCACGACGCTCATGCTGCCGCGCGCGGGCATGTGGAACTGCTGCACCCGCGACAGGTTGACGATGGCATTGCGGTGCACGCGCATGAACTGGCGCGGGTCGAGCGACCCTTCCACGGTCGCCATGGTGGCGCGCAGCAGGTGGGTGCTGAGGCCGACGTGCAAGCGGACGTAGTTGGCCGCCGACTCGATCCAGTCCACCTGCTCGACCGGAACGGCAAAGACGCGCGCGTCGAGCTTGACGACAAACCGCTGCAGGAACTTGGGCTGAGTATCAGCGGACGGAACAGATGGCCGATCCATGGGGAACCTCAGCGCTGAATTCAGATTGTTCATGGTGAACCCCCGCCGCGGAGCCATCCTCAGGATCCGCGGGACACAGTAAGCCTGTGGTAGTAGACCACGGCAATCGAAAAAGGTTACGGGCGGGGGTTTGTAAAATCTTTTGTAACAATTGCGGGGGCGGCTGGCGGCGATTGGCGATCGGCCGTCGGCAACAACGGGTTACGAGTCCTCACCGCGCGAGCACGCCTTCGGCGGCGGGAACGGCGGGCTTGCTGAGCACGTCCATCGCGGCCTGCACGCCACCGGACTTGTGCGCGACGCCGGCGGCGCGCAACCCCATCTCAACCCCGGAGAGCGTGCCCATCAGCATCAGGTCGTTGAAGTCGCCGAGGTGGCCGATGCGGAAGACCTTGCCCTTCACCTTGCCGAGGCCGGCGCCGAGCGACATGTCGAATTTCTCGAGCGCGATCTTGCGGAAGGCGTCGGCGTCGTGGCCTTGCGGCATGAGCACGGCGGTGACGGAGCTGGAGTACTCTCGCGGATCGAGAGCGAGATTCTCCAGTCCCCATCCTTCCACGGCGGCACGAGTGGCGGCGGCGTGGCGGTTGTGGCGCGCGAAGACGTTGTCGAGTCCTTCCTCGTGCAGCATGGCGATGGCTTCCTTTAATCCGTAGAGCAGAGTGGTGGCGGGCGTGTAGGGAAAGTAGCCGGCGGCGTTGTCCTTGAGCATCTGCTGCCAGTCCCAGTAGGAGCGGCTGAGGCGCGCGGTCTGGTTGGCGGCGAGCGCTTTTTCGGATACGGAGTTGAAGGCCAATCCCGGAGGAAGCATCAGGCCCTTCTGCGACCCGGAGACGACGACGTCCACTTGCCACGCGTCCTGGTTGAGTTCACAGGAGGCAAGCGAGGAGACGGCGTCAATCATGAACAGCGCGGGATGCTTGGCGGCGTTGATGGCCTTGCGAATTTCGGGAACGCGAGTGGTGACGCCGGTGGAGGTCTCGTTGTGCACGATCATGACGGCTTTGAACGCGTGATTGCCGTCTTCGCGCAGGCGGCGCTCGACGTCGGCGGGATCAACGCCATGGCGCCAGTCGCTAGGAACGAATTCCACATCGAGCCCGTGACGGCGCGCGACCTGCTGCCACAGGGTGGCGAACTGGCCGGTTTCATACATCAGGACCTTATCGCCGGGCGAAAGCGTATTGACGATGGCGGCTTCCCAGCCACCGCTGCCGGAAGACGGAAAGATGATCACCGTGCCGGAGGTGCGGAAGATGGATTTGATGCCGTCGAGGACTTCGTGGCCGAGGCGGGCGAAGTCGGGACCGCGATGGTCCATGACAGCGGCGTGCATGGCGCGCTGGATGCGGTCGGGAACGTTGGTGGGGCCGGGAATTTGCAGGAAGTGACGGCCGGGGCGATAGGTCATGACGCGTGCCTCACAAGCGATGATGTCGGATGATAGCGAACCTGCTATTGCGACATAGGGAACAGGAAAATGCAAGCGAAACGGGAGGTAGTCGGTAGTGCGGAAAACCCAACCTTTGGCAAATCACTTCACTGAGCGAAATATATTTCGCCCAAAATCCGCTTGCTTGCCGCGAAAAACAGGCACATCATACTCCGCCCGCCAGGGTCAGGTGATTCGCTCTTCGGTCTTTATCAGGTGATTCAATTCTCGTTGTTACCAGGAGAGATTCCCCATGCGTCCACGTCTGGTCCGTGCGACGAACGTCGTGCTCGGACTGCTCTGCCTGATGTACTTCCTGACCTACGTTGACCGGGTCAATATCAGTACCGTGGTTGCGTCCAACCAGTTCCTGAAGGAAATTCCGCTGAGCAAGGTGCAGATCGGGCTGGTGTTCTCCGCCTTCGCCTATCCCTACCTGCTGTTCCAGGTGATCGGCGGCTGGGTAGCGGACAAGTTCGGGCCAAGGAAAGCGCTCACCATCTGCGGCCTGATCTGGGCCGGCGCAACCATCGTCACCGGCCTGGTGCACGGCATGGTGGCCCTGTTCGTCGCCCGCGTGATCCTGGGATTCGGCGAAGGCGCGACCTTCCCGACCGCAACGCGCGCCATGTCGTACTGGATATCGAAGGAACGGCGCGGGTTTGCGCAGGGCTTCACGCACGCCTTCTCGCGGCTGGGGAATTCGCTGACGCCGTGGGTGGTGGCGACGCTGATCGCGGCGATTTCGTGGCGCGCTTCGTTCCTCATCATCGGCTGCATCAGCATGTTCTGGGCGCTGGCCTGGGGACTTTATTTCCGCGACAAACCCGGCGATCACCCCGGCATCACGCAGGAAGAACTGGCGACGCTGCCAACGCCGGCCACCAAGGCGAAAGTGCAGGTGCCCTGGGGACCGCTGATCAAGCGCATGGTCCCGGTCACCATTGTCTATTTCTGTTACGGGTGGATCCTGTGGCTGTTCCTGAGCTGGATCCCGTCGTTCTTCAAAGGTCAGTACCAGCTCGACCTGAAGAAGACGGCGGTCTTCGCTTCGGGCGTGTTCTTCGCCGGCGTGGTGGGCGACACGCTGGGCGGAATCGTCAGCGACAAGCTGTTCGAGAAGACGCACAGTCCGCGGTTCGCGCGCTGCAACATGGTGGCGGTGATGATGTTCCTGTGCGGCGTTGCCATGGTGCCGCTCATGTATACGCGCAACATCAATGTGGTGGCGTGGGCGCTGACGTTCGGCTTCTTCTTCGCCGAGATGACGATCGGCCCGATGTGGGCGATCCCGATGGACATCGCGCCGAAATTCGCGGGCACGGCGAGCGGGCTGATGAACACCGGGTCGGCGCTGGCGGCGATTGTGTCGCCGGTGGTGGGCGGCTACCTGATCCAGAGAACAGGAAACTGGACGCTGCCGTTCAAGGTGTCCATCGGCGTGATCCTGGTAGGAGCGATCTTGTCGTTCACCATGCATCCGGAGCGTCAGTTCACGGACGAAGCGAGCCCGGCGGCCGCGGGAACGGGCAGGTGAGCGCGTGCGTGAAAATCAGTGTCCATCATTGAAGACCCCCACCCTGTGCCGCCCCTTCGACTGCGCTCGGGGCAGGCTCACCCGCGCGGCACAAGGGTGGGGCAACCGAAGGCAGCTTCTTGCGGTCGCGGCTGTCGTTATCGTGTTGATGGCAACGGCGGCGTTAGGCGGGAACATGCAACAGGCAACATCCAACAAGGCGGTGGAGAAAACCGGCGCGCGTACGCTGAGCTACGAAGGCGCGACCACCATCGGGACCAAGATCATGCCGGAGGCGGCCAAGCTGTTCGCGGCGCGCACGGGCGTGACCTTCAGCCAGATTGGCGGCGCCGGCGCCGATGCCGGATTCCGCGCGGCGGAAGAGCGTCGGGTGGACCTGGGCGGCGTGGCCCGGGAATTGACGCCGGCAGAAAAGAGCAAGGTCGCGGGCGCCGTGGTGATCGGGTACGACGCGATGGGAGTGTTCGTCAACGCCGGCAACCCGGTGAAGGCGCTGACGCGCGCGCAATTGAAAGAAATCTTTGCCGGACGGGCGACCAACTGGAAAGTGTTCGGCGGGCCAGACAAGCCGATCACCGTGTACAGCGAAAAGCTCACCGGCGGCCGCGCCACGGTGAAGGCGTTCAAAGACATGGTGCTCGGCAGCGAGCCTTACGGCCCGGTGAAAGAACGGGAGGACGCCGCCGATTACATGAAGGACGTAGCGACGGATGAGACCGCGATTGCGGCGTCCTCCATGTCGTTTGCCGTGCCGGGTGTGAGGGCGATCGCGGTGGACGGCGCGCCTCCGACGACGGCGGCGGTGCAGGACGGTTCGTATCCGCTGAAGCGCCCCCTCATCTTGGTCACGAAGGACCCGCCTGCCGGCGACGTGAAGGCCTTCCTCGACTTCATGCTCACCAAGGACGCACAGGCGATCGTGGGAAAAAACTTCGTCGCCGCGAAGTGAATACCGGACAGAACACCCGTACGGGGCCGACAACGGCGATGCCGCGGCAGGTGTTAAGCCGCTTTGCGGTGCTCCGTATGCTCGTGGTGCCGGCGCGGCTTGGGTTGGCGTCGCCGCAACGACAGCCCACCACCCCACAGAATGATAAAAACAGCGCTGACCAGCAGGGCGCCGAAAAGCAGCAATGTAAGCGTCATGGCCGTAAGGTTGGTCATCGCAGCACCCTCCACAATTAAGGATGCACGCAACGCCCTTTACGCGCAGTGACGACCATCACGCTGCGGAAGTGAGGAACCCGTCTTGGGAATGGCAGCGGGGCGGATCGAGACCCTAAACTCATAAGGACTCCGAGAGAGGTAGGCATGCGACATGACTCCCTTCACCGCCCCCATCACTCTGCGCGGACGGCACGCGTCCCTGGAACCGCTTTCCGCCGCGCATCACGACGACCTGGTGGAAGCCACGCGTGACGGCGAACTCTGGAAACTCTGGTATACCGCGGTTCCATCGCCGGAAGGGATGCGCGCCGAAATCGAGCGCCGGCTGGAGCTGCAGCAGGCCGGCTCAATGCTGCCGTGGACGGTGCGTAGCCTGGCCACCGGCAAGATCGTCGGCATGACGACGTACATGAATATCGACGCCAAGTACCGGCGTGTCGAAATCGGTTCTACGTGGTACGCAAAATCGGCGCAGCGCACGCCGCTCAATACGGAATGCAAACTCATGCTGCTGACCCATGCGTTCGAGGACCTGGCGTGTATTGCGGTCGAATTCCGCACCGGATTCTTCAACCATGCCAGCCGGCGCGCGATCGAGCGCCTGGGCGCGAAACAGGACGGCATCTTGCGGAGCCACCAACTGTATGCCGACGGCAGTCTGCGCGATACCGTGGTTTTCTCGATTGTCGCTGCCGAATGGCCGGCCGTGAAACATCATCTGGAGTTCAAGCTGGCGTGAACGGTTGGAGTCGGCGGCCCCAGTAGCTAATCGTATTCACTGGCAAAGTCGACCTTCCAAAAATCCTCATCCGCCAGGAACTCAACTCCCACCTCAACCAAGCCGCCCGCGGCCCACACATGCTGAAAGACAACGCGCGCGCGCGCACCGCAATTATGCTCCGGTGACCAGAGATAGACCTCCTGCCCCACGGTGTAGGCCGTGCGACAGACCAGCAAACCGCCATTTCTGCTTACCAGCACAGAATCCGCGGATTCCTCCTCGTGCGGGCCGGCGCCGTCCACGGACCGGATGGTGAGGTGCGTACGATAGGGCACACGACTGCTGCGACGGGCGTAACCAAGCATCTTCTGGGTGAATTCTTCCAGATGCTGCCGGGCCTCTTGATCCAAATCAATGAATGCCACCCCAAAATGCCGTTGCGGCACGACGTAGATGACGCGGCCGAAAGCGTGAATTCGAAAACCAGTGGGAAGCTGGAACAGCATGGCCAATTCGGTCTGCAGGTCGAATCGCTCGCGGCAGGACGTGAGCACTCCTCCCACGCTCAGGTTGTCGATGCGGCCGACCACCGGCGGACCGACCGTGTCCTTGGTGTAAATGTCCACAGGAGCAAGGATGGGAACCCGGGCGTAGCGGCGTCGCGCACGCCACTGACGTTCGCTGCTGGATGGAACGCTCTGGCTCATGATCGGAACCGCTCTCTATCTGCCAAGAGTCTGTAACCAACCCTGTCAGACTCGCACCCGGCGCAATGTCCCACCGCGCCTGCTGTGCCGAACTATATCAGCCCCGGGAACCGTGCCAAGTCCCGAGTGACAGCCCCCGAAAGTAACCTACATGGCCTCCTAGCGGGCTGGGAAGCCTCAAAACGAGGTATTCATAGGATGGGCGGCGGCTGTCCCGACGCAGTTCCGAAATAGGACAGAGACGACGCTGCCGTGCGGTTCGTCACCGCGAATGCGCCAAGAAGCGCTTACCATTCCAGGTAGCAGAACGGGTGCCTCTCGCACCATGCCGGAGGAGGTGTCCCATGGCAGTCGTAAGCTCGCCACCCCTCGTATCGCTGCAAAATATCCTGGTCGCAACCGATTTTTCGGCGTGTTCACAGATGGCGCTGCACTGCGCAGCCGTACTGGCGCGGCAGGCCAAGGGAAGCGTATGCCTGGCGCACGTACTCCCATTCGCCCCCATGTCTCCCATCCCCATGGATGCCGCGCCGGTGTTCCCCGTCACGATCGCCAAGGATCCACGGTTTCGAATGAAGGAACTGGTGTCCTCACCGGAAATGGCCGGCATCGCACGCGAAACCCTGCTCGGCCAGGGAGACCTGTGGCTGGTACTGCAGGGCATGATTGAGCAACATGACATCGAATTGGTGGTCATCGGGACGCACGGGCGCGAAGGCCTGAAGAAGCTGGTGCTCGGTTCCGTAGCCGAAGAGGTCTTCCGGCGTGCGCCTTGCCCGGTGGTGACCGTCGGGCCACACGTTGCGCCCGAGTGTTTCGAGCAGGGCCGGCTGCGTCGCATCCTGTTCGCCAGCGATCTTTCGCCGACGTCTATGCACGCGCTGCCCTATGTCACCTTGCTGGCGCAGCAGCAGCAGGCGTCGCTGACGTTTCTTCACGTCCTGGCCAGCGCCGTTCCGGACGCAGACTTCGACGCGACCGCCTGGGTCGAGCGCGAGCGCGAGGAAGCGCGGGAGCAGTTGCGGCAGGTCGTGCCCGCCGGCAGCAAAGCCGACGTCGTTGTTGAGGTCGGCATCCCGGACGAGATCATCGTGCGGGTGGCGCGCGCCCAGAATGCCAGCCTCATCGTCATGGGCCTACGTTCGCAATCCGTGTTCGCGGCCACGCATTTGCCCTGGTCGACAGCGCATCGCGTGGTTTGCGACGCGCATTGCCCGGTGATGACTGTGAGGTAGGACCCGAGAAGGACGCGCACCCTCCGCGTCCCTCCGGTTTAATTCGGATCGTTCTCGGGCTGGTGAAACATGATCGCCGCTCATCGCCATGACTTTCATCGCGCTCCCCTGGGCTGGACCTCGGCCATGAACCTGTTCAGCCTGATGTTCGCACTGCTACTGGCGCTGGCGATTGTCGTGCTGCTGCTGTTGTGTTTCTACCTGATGCAGCGCCAGGCGCCGCCGGCACAGGCTGAGCCGGCACACACCGCGGCGTTGCAAGACCGCACGGTGGAGATAAGGATGTGGTGAGGACCTCCGGAATCAGCTAGTATCCACAACCACCGGGTCTCCCGGTGACCGTTCATTTCCGGCAACGTAGAGCTCAGAGGTCGCCCGGATGCAGGTTCGAACTGCAATCGCTGCGGTGCTGCTGGCATTGTTGGTTTGCCTCCTGGCTCTGGCCCTGGCGCAGACCGCGTTCTGGAAGGGCATCGAACTGCAGGGTTACGACTTCCTGATCGCGATGCGAGGGCCGGCCCCGCCATCCGACAGAGTTGTCATCGTTGATTTCGACGAGCAATCCGTATTGGCCCTGAACGCCTTTCCAGTTCCGCGGCCGCTGTTGGCGGAAGTGATCAGCAGGATCGGCGCCGGGAGTCCCGCCGTGATTGGCCTGGACATCATCCTGGACCGCCCGCGCGATTCCGCCGCCGACCAGCATTTGGCTGCGACCATGGCACAGGCGGGCAACGTCATCCTGGTCAGCGAACGTGGTTTCGGGAGCCTGTCGCGCAATGAGCCGCTGCCCGGATTCGAGTCGGCGGCGGCGGGCGTTGGCTTCGGCGATCTGCCCCAGGATGACGATGGCACAGTCCGGCGGATGCACCTGTTGCTGCGCGAGCCAGGCTACGAGCGGCTTGCCTTTCCAATGGCGGTCGCTTCCTATGCCACGGAACAGTCTCTGCGTCCCGGGGGAAGCGGCTTTCTGCGCTTCGGCACAGCCGATATTCCGCTCGCTACAGAGCACCCCTATTCCGCGCTGGTTGATTTTCATAACTCGCTTCCGGCGGCAGTTGTGCCGGTCAGCCGTCTGCTGGCACCGGGGTTCGATGCGAACATCTTCCGGGGGAAAATCGTGGTGATCGGGCAGAGCAGCGAGATGGGCAAAGACCTGTTCTCCACGCCGGCATTCCGCTTTCGAGCTTCGAGCAATGGTCGCAGCCTCCTCTCGGGGGCGGAAATTCACGCCGCGGCCATCGCCAGCCTGCTCGACGGCCGCTTCCCACGCCGTACGGCAGTCCCGCTGCGATGGACGCTGAATTTCCTGCTCGCGGCCGTGCTGATTCTCCTCGTGATGCGGGTGCGGTGGTGGCTCGGGGTGGCAGCCTTCCTGGCTGCGACGGCTGGGGTTCTTGCCGCCGCAGGATGGCTGTTTTCGCATCAGCAGCTGTGGGTGCCTTTGGTCAGCACGGAGGCATGCCTGGTGTTCGGCCTGCCCATGGCGTTCGGGTATCGCTACCTGGAAGAGCAGCGGCTCAAAGTTCGCAGTGAAGCCGAGCGCCGGCAATTGATGAACCTGTTCGAGAGGTACGTGTCCGCCGATGTGGCGGCTGAAATCTGGAAGCGGCGAGGCGAAATCGTACTGGCCGGCGAGGAGCGGGTGGCGACTGTCCTGTTCTCCGACATTCGTAATTTCACCGCCCTGACGGCCGGGCGGCCCTCCGCCGAGGTGCTGGCGTGGTTAAATCGGTATCTCACCGCCATGACTGAAGTCGTCAAGGCCAATGAAGGCTTTCTCAACAAATTCATTGGCGACGGCATCATGGTCATCTTTGGCGTTCCGTTGAGCCAGGGCGAGAAGGGGGATGCCTGCCGCGCTGTGCAGTGCGCCTTGCAGATGCTGGAGCAAGTGGACGTGCTGAACTCCATCATGGGGACGGAAGAACCCAGGCTGAAGATTGGAATCGGCATTCATACCGGCATACTGACCGCCGGAAATGTCGGTTCGCCGGAACGGCTGGAGTACTCGGTGATTGGAGAGACCGTAAACCTGGCTTCACGCCTGGAGTCACTGACGAAGGAGTTCAAGACGGCAATCGTGATGAGTCCGAGCACATGGGAACGAATCCGCGAGAGCTTTCCCTCGGTGCCCCTCGGCGAAGCAGAGGTGCGAGGGTTCAGTGGCAAATTGATGCTCTACGGGGTGAAGAGCGAGAGAGCTGTCGGAGTGCCATCATGAAATTCTTCAGGCTGCTATTTCTCACCAGTGTGCTGTTGACCGCCAACCTTGCCATCGGACAAGGGCAGCCGCCCTCCCCACCGCCGCCGCCGCCCAAGCCGCCCGAGTCCACCGCCAAAGATGCTCCCAAGCCGCCCCCGCGCAAGCGGCTGGTGGCGGATCTTTCCGGCTTTGAGATGAGCGATCCCAACCGGACCCGCAAGCAGCGCGCAATGCTGGGTGCTACGCGAGGCGGACCATCGCGCCTGCCTCTCCTGCTGGCGCCTGACCTGGCGAAGTTCTATGGCAGCTCGCCGCTGTTTGCCTGGCTGTATCCGGGCCGCACCGAGGGCTTCGAACTCGTGCTGCGGGACGACGACGACAATGAGATCCTGCGCCAACAAGTGAGCACAGCGGAGTTCCGCCTGAAGGATGCTCGCTTGCAGCCAGGAAAAACTTACTACTGGAGCGTGCGGTCTTTTCCGCCATTGGTGGAGTCCAGATTCTCGCAAGCAGCCGGTTTCGTGGTTGTTCCCGACTCCGAACGGCAGCAGATTGAAAAGGAGCTGGCGGCCATCGCGCAAGCGGACAGCTACCCGGCAGGAACAGCACGCGCCCGCGTATTGGTGAACCACCGTCTCTGGTACGACGCGATCGGCGCGTACAGCGATCTGATCAAGCAGTTCCCTGACCGAGCCGAACTGTACGAGGAACGGGGGACGGTCTACGCCCAGATTGAGGTGACCAAGGCACAGGCAGACGCGGATTTTGCCCGCGCCGATGAACTGCAGGCGAAGAAACGGTAGTGGGACAAATCCGTGTTGCTGCGTTAATTCGGCTTCTTGAGGATTTCTTCAAGCTCGCCAATCAGCCTTATGTGGTCGTCTGTGTGTAGCGGGGCTTTTGCGTAGTAGCGATTCTCTCCAAATGGAGCACCAACCTTGCGTTCAAGAGTGAACGGCGCAATCTTGAACGCTAAGTTTGATGCGTCGGCCCAAAAGCTTAGACCGCCTACTTCAAACGGCGGTGCGCCTTGCGGATCAGCACTCTTCGTCAACTTAGCTGCAAACTCACTCAGCCGCGCATTCAAACTGCTCAGAGGCTGATCGAGGCGAATCGTAATCTCACTCAGATGTGACTTGAGTCGCACCATGTCGGGCTTGAACGTGAGACCAAATTCTGCTGCGGCTGATTTCAGTACATCTTCAATGAACGCATCGGTATCCCGCGTTGATGACCATGTATTCGCGACTATTCCATCCGTATAAATCGTCAATTCAACATCGACAAAAATCTCTTCCCTTGCTTGGAATCTTCCCCGTTTGAACGCTAATCCTTTCGTGTCGTCAAAATCGGTGGGTGACGACGGGGCTTTCTCGAAGTTGTAAGAATCTTTGAGCCAGTCAATCAACTCGTCCATTACGCTCTTTCCGCGCGGATTCAAATCGTTGATGTCAAATAACCACGTGGAACGTGCGCTTAGAACATTAAGCAGTTGCATCTCTGTCCCTCCTGCGGGTTCCCTCTTCGCCTCTGGCAAGAGCTCCCTCTTTGATTCGAGGCGGTATCACTGCGCCGAGTTCACGACTCAGGCCACTAGGCTCTTGCCTAGGCGCTGATCCAAGAGCCATTGACTTATTTTCAGCCTCGAAGTTCGCGACCTTAACAGATTCTTCCGACAGTTCTATAAACCACTTGCCAAGTTCGCTGAAAGGAACAAATTTGCCGATGAACGCTACATCGAAACCAGCAGCGATACGGATAAGCGTATTCAGAGTTAGATTGCCGTAATTCGGATTCTGGGCACGCGAAATAACACCCTGCGTCAGTTTTGATTGCTGAGCGAGTTGCTCTTGGGAGAGTTTATGTTGCTTTAGCAATGCACGAATCTGAAAAGGGATTCCACGCTTCACCTGTGCAGCGACGAATTCCTCGCGATATTCCTTGTCATCCGCGAACTTGTGCCAGAGGTCGTTAAAGGTAGTCATTGACTTCTCCCATTCCTAATTCGAACTCCCGCTTGAATCTGAATGCCAACTTGAATGCGTTAGGTGGCAGCCACATTCGACCGCTCTTTTCATAGCCGACCAGAAAAACAAATTCACGTTCTCTCGGTCGCCATACTCCCAATGGCCTAAACCTGCGCTTCACTTGGCCGCTCGGACTTCCTGGTTTAGGGAATTCAACGTTGAATCTGACTTCCGCGAGGCCCAAGTGTTCGCCTTCGAGTTCCTTGAATTCCCTCGTTCCAATCCAAACATCCGTTCCTTTCAGGATGCCAACGGTGAATTCAAACGCGGCGCGGACTTTGGGATGTTGCGCGTTGTACCAATCGCGGATCGGGCATCCTGCACCCTTTGGGTGGTACGCAATAAACCGCCACGGCGACATGGTATCCAGGAGCCTTTCACAATGTAATATTACATTCTATCCTTGGAATCGTCAATGCAATATTGCATTATTTGACTATATTGCTGAATATAAAAGGTCAACCAACCACCCAAGCACCGAGGAGACCTGCAAACCGAAGAAACCTGGAAAGTGATTTACTTCCACTCACCTTGCAGAACGAAGGCAGCCCAGAGAAACGGAGCGCGCCACTTTTCCTGCTTCCACATTTCGATCTGCGCCGCGCGTAATGCTGCCGCCGGGCGCAAGTGGCGGCTCCCCAGCATGCCCTGGTAGAAACGCTCCATTTCTTCCGCGGTCGCCTGATCATTCACGCTCCACAAGCTCACCACCACGCGGGGTGCTCCAGCGTACATGAAGCCGCGCGCCAGGCCGATAAAGCCTTCGCCCCGCACTTCCTTGCCCAGGGCGGTCCGGCAGGCGCTGAGCACCACCAGGTCGGCATTGAGCTTCAGATTGAAGAGATCGTTCAAGCGGAGAAACCCGTCCTGGGGAGCGCCCTTATCGTCGAACAACGACAACACAATGCCCGACAATTCCGGATGCGCGTCGTTCACCACTCCGTGAGTGGCGAAGTGGACGATCTGGTACTGACTGAGATCCTTGGAGATTGCGGTTGACCGGTTGGCGGCGAAGTCGAGCGCGGCAAATCGCGATTGGGGCGGGGCCAGGCGAAGAATGGTTTCTGCTTCCTGGCGAGTGAAGGGGAGCCGCTCCAGTCCGAGAAGGCTCACGGTGTCGGGGATTTGTCCGGTGGGGGTAGCCGGGGGGACTTGATCTTGCGGGACAGACTGCACAAAGCCGCGCGTCCCGCTACTTGCGGGCGCGACGCTTCCGGGGACGCGACCGTCCTCGCGTTCAAAAACAGGATCGGCAAACACGGCAAGATTTCTGGGGGCTGAGTGCCGGCCGGCCACATCTCGCCGAAGCAAAGCCAGCGTCGAGGCCGAGGGCACGCTGACAATCTCATGGCGCACGATCAGCGGCTCGTAAGGCTCGGTGGCGCCAGCGTCCCGACTGGGCGAGGGCAGCGCCGCAAAGGGCACAATCTGCAAAGCGCCGTCGCCCGCAATCAGCAGGCGCTTGCTTCCCAGCTCATCTTGCACGGGTCCTAGAAGGATCTTGCTCAACGCCCAGGCAGTCCTCTGGTAGTCGTCGGGCGCGGAAGGCCGCCGGCCGATGATGGTTCGATATAAACGCACCGCCAAGGTTTCGATCTCACCGCGTCCCGCCAGCTCAAAGCTGGTCAGCCCCGAGGTGGTGACTGCCCACAGGTAGCTGCGCTGCTGGCCCATGGCATATTCCAGGAGCACAGTATCGGGATCCAGGACCTGTTTCTGGATGGCAGAAACGCCCAGCGGCTGAGGCTGGGTGAGGGCTGCATAATGAGGGCTGCCGGCGCGGATTTGCGCTTCCACCTGCTGATACTCGGTACGCAGCGCTTCCAGTTCCTTCTGAAGTTCACGCGCCGGTTCGCCGCCGTCTCCGCTTGCCAGCAGGCGAATTTCCGCGGTCTGCTTCTCTTCCAAGAGCTGCCGGAGATGAATCTCGCGCTGCAACAACTCGGGATTCACACCCTGGCGCAGATCGACCTTGGCTTCGCTGAGCAGATCGAGCAAACCGCGCGCCTTGGCGCGTTCATGTGCTTCCAGCGCCTGGGCGTTGTAACCCTTGTCGGGGTTCAGACGGTGCTGCTGCATCAGCAGGTCGACATAAAACTCGTAGGCGTGCTGTGCGGTGGCGAGATAGGTGGTGCGCAGTTCACGGCTGGCGATGTTGGCCCGCCGTAACTCGATGATTGCCAGGGACGCTTCGACATGAGTGCGAGCGGAGGTGAGATCGCCCACGGCCTGTTCGGATTTGGCGGTCCAGAAGAGAGCTTGGGATTCTCCAAGCTGGTCGTGCACCGCCTGGTAAAGAGCCACGGCTTGCCGGTAGTAGCCGAGCGCGGTTTCGGGCTGCGACAGTGCAGCGTACGCGAAGCCGACAGCGTTCAGCGCCTGGGCTTTGGAGCGGCGATCCCCCACCGCCTGCCGTATTTCCAGGGCTTGCTGATAGAAGGTGAGTGCCTGCTTGGGCTGCCCCTGCACGTCGTATGCTCCGGCCAGCGCGTAGAGCGCACGAGCCTCTCCCAGGCGATCGCCTCGGGCACGGTGGAGCGGAACTTCGCGAGCAAAACAGTCGAGAGCCTTCTCGTTCTGGTCGAGCGATTGATACGAAACGCCGAGGTGATAGAGCGCCTCGGGCTCGAGTTGTCCGCTGTCGGCGGACGGCATCAGCTTGAAAGCTTGATCGGCGTAGCTCAATCCCCTGCTGTCGTCCCCCAAGGCAACGTACACGCTGCTGATTCCAGCCAAGGCGGCAGCTTCCAGTCCGGGTTCGTGTAGCGCCCGCGCCAGTTGCAGCGCCTGCCGATCGAACTCCAGAGATTTCTCCAGTTCTCCTGCTTCGTACTGAACGATGCCGATCCGAAGCAGCACCGTGGCCTCCATGAGCCGGTCCGCGAGCGAGCGAAACAGGTTCAAAGCGGCGGTGAGGTCGGCGAAGGATTGCTTCATCTCACCCCGTTCTTCGTAGAGCAGGCCGCGGCCGACCAGAGCCATCGCTTCCTTGGGCTGGTCACTGATGGCATGAAGAGCGGGAATTGCCTGATCGTAATAGGCGCCGGCGCGCGCATCGTCCCCCACAGCCGCGTACGCGTCCGCCAGGTTGTAGAGCGTGCGCGCCTCCCAAGGACGATCGCCCAGGTTCCGGTACAGCGGGAGCGCCTGAAGGTAGTAAGGGATTGCGGCCTGCTTCTGATTCAGCAGGTCGTTCAAGATGCCCAGCATGTAGAGAGTCGAGGCCTGGTTTCTCCGGTCGCCAATGGCACGCCAAAGCGGAAGCGCCTGGCCGAAGTAGTCCAACGCTTGCTGCTTCTCATCGGTTGCGAACGAGACCCGGCCGAGTCCCATGAGCACCGAAACTTCACCCTGGCTGTTCTTCAACTCGCGGCAAAGCGGCAGCGCCTGCAGATACGTATCCTGTGCCGACTTGAACTCGTGGTTTGATTCGTAAGCACTGCCAAGGATGACCTGGACAGCGGCTTCATCGGCGCGATTCCCAAGGCGCCGAACCAGAACCAGTGCCTTGCGCAGGTAATCTGCTGCGCTCGCCTTATCTCCCAAGGTAAGACTGGCGGCGCCGAGGCCGGCAAGCAACTCCGCCTGTTTGCCGGCGTCCCCTAGGTGCTCGTACAAAGCGAGCGCTTCCTGGGCTTTCACGATGGCCTGGCGTATGGAGTCCGGCGTTCTCTGCGCGAACAACTGCATCGCCTGGGCGTAGGCCTGGTCGGCGGCGGTGCGGGTGTCCGGTTGCGACTCCTGAGTCGAGGCTGTACTGGTTGAAAGGGTTAGCGAGGTTGCCGCGGCAGGCAGGATCGCACCCAGCAAGGCAAGCAACGCGAGGCGGAAGATCATCATCGCCCCATCCCTCTCGGGCACAACTCAGTGAGCCACCTTCTTCATGGCGTAAGAGCTCAAGACGCGCATGTAATTGGCGCGTTCGAAAGCCGCGGGATCGGCAATCGACTTGCGCGCCATGCTGCCTTGCATCTGGCGGATGGATTCGTATTCGTGCTCTTCCATCCAGCGGCTGAGGTCATGCAAGACATGGCGGATGTGGCCAACGCCGTTCTCCAGCAGCGCCGAGGTCATCATCGCCACCCGCGCGCCCACCATCATGCTCTTCAGCACGTCTTCGGCGGTATGCACGCCCCCGGTGATGGCCAGGTCGGGGCGCACATGGCCGAACAGGATGGCCACCCAGTTGAGCCGCAGCAGCAATTCGTAAGAATGGCTTAGCTCCAGGCGGGGCGCCACCTCGAGCTGCTCCAGATCGATGTCCGGCTGATAAAAGCGGTTGAACAGCACCAGGCCATCCGCTCCGGCCAAGTCCAGGCGGCGCATCATGTGCGGAATGGAGCTGAAGAAATGCCCCAGCTTGACGGCCAGCGGCACCCGCACCGCCGCCTTCACCTGGCTTACCACGTCGTAGTACATCTGCTCCACTTCCGGACCGGACAGTTCGGGATTGGCGGCCACATAGTAGGTGTTCAGCTCGATGGCGTCGGCGCCGGCTTCTTCCATCATCTTGGCGTAGCGCGTCCACCCGCCAATCGAGCTGCCGTTCAGGCTGGCGATGACGGGAATGTGGACCGCCTTCTTCACCCGCGCCAGGTGTTCCAGGTAGGCTTCGGGTCCGTGGTTGTAGTTCTCCAAGTCGGGAAGGTAGTGCAGAGACTCGGCGAAGCTCTCGGTGCCCTGTTCCAGAAAGCGGTTCAGCTCTTCGCTTTCGATTTCGATCTGCTCCTCGAACAGCGAGTGCATCACGACGGCAGCCGCGCCGGCTTCTTCCATCTCGCGCACGGCCTCGACTTCCCGCTGCAGCGGCCCGGCCGACACGACGATCGGGTTCTTCAAGTGCAACCCCAGATAGCTGGTAGAAAGATCGGTCATTGCTTGCCTCCTTTGGTCGCCAGGACGGCCGCCGTCAGGTCTCCGCCGGCGGGAAGCGAAGCCAGCTTCTCGTAAAGATCCCAGCGGCTGCGCACGTCTTCCTCGGCCTCGTGCAGCAGCTTCTTGGCGGCTTCGGCATCGGCATGGTTGAGGATGCTGAACCGGGTCTCGTTCAACATATAGGTCTGCAAGGGCACGCTGGGCGGGCGGGAATCGAGTTGCAGCGGATTCTTGCCCTGCTTCACCAGTTCGGGGTTGTAGCGGAACAGCGGCCAGTAGCCGGACTGCACCGCCAGCTTCTGCTGATCCATGCCGTACATCAGGTCGTAGCCGTGGGCCACACAATGGCTGAAGGCGACGATCAGGGACGGGCCGGCGTAAGCGTCGGCCTCTTCGAACGCCTTCAGGGTTTGCATGTCGCTGCCGCCCATCGCGACCCGGGCAACATACACGTTGCCGTAGTTGACGGCCATCAGCGCCAAATCCTTCTTGGCGGTTTCCTTGCCGCCGTAGGCGAAGCGCGCCACCGCCCCGCGTGGCGTGGCCTTGGATCGCTGGCCGCCGGTGTTGGAGTAGACCTCGGTGTCCAGCACCAGCACGTTGACGTTCTGTCCGGAAGCGAGCACGTGGTCCAGCCCGCCATAGCCGATGTCATACGCCCAGCCGTCGCCACCGACGATCCACAAGGTCTTGCGCACCAGGGCATCGGCGACGGCGAACAGATCGCGGGCCTCGAGGCTGTCCAAGCCCTTCAGCTTTTCGTTGAGCCGGCGCACGTGCTCGCGTTGCCGCTCGATGCCGGCGTGGGCCGACTGGTCGGTGGTCAGCAGGGCGGCTGCCAGTTCACCGCCGATCTTGGCTTCCAGCCGCTGCACCAGGCTGCGCGCGGCCGCAGGCCGAGGCCAAATTCGGCGTTGTCCTCGAATAGCGAATTCGACCACACAGGTCCGCGGCCCTGGGCGTTCACCGTATAGGGTGTGGTGGGCAGATTGCCGCCGTAGATGGAGGAGCAGCCGGTGGCGTTGGCGACCACAACGTGATCGCCGAAGAGCTGCGTCATCAGCTTGATGTAAGGCGTCTCGCCGCAACCGGCGCAGGCTCCGGAAAATTCGAACAGCGGCTGGAGCAACTGCACGTCTTTCACCTGGCCGGTCTTCAGTTGCTCGCGGTTGGCTTCGGGCAGCGAGAGGAAGAAGTTCCAGTTTTCGCGCTCGGGTACGCGCAACGGCGCCTGCGGCGCCATGTTGATGGCTTTGTGCTTGACTTCGGTCTTGCTCTTGGCCGGGCATATCTGCACGCACAGAGTGCAGCCGGTACAGTCCTCCGGCGCCACCTGCAGGGTGTAGCGCAGGCTCTCGAACTCCTTCCATTTGGGCTTGGCGTACTGGAACCCGGAAGGCGCCCTGGCCAGCAGTTCGGGTTCGTAAATCTTGGCGCGGATCACCGAGTGCGGGCACACCATCACGCATTTTCCGCACTGGATACACAGTTGCTCGTCCCAGATCGGGATCTCGAGGGCGATGTTGCGCTTCTCCCACTGCGCGGTGCCGGTGGGGAAGGTGCCGTCCACGGGCAGCGCGCTGACCGGCAGCAGGTCGCCTTCGCCGGCGATGATGCGCGCCGTGACCTTCTGCACGAAATCCGGCGCCAACGACGAAACCGGCGGTTCCAGGCGCAACTTGCTGGTCGCCTGTGCCGGAAGCTTGACTTCGTGCAGGTGCTCCAGGGCGGCATCCACGGCGGCGAAGTTCTTCTGCACCACCGCGTCGCCGCGCTTCTTGTAAGTCTTCTCGATGGCCTTCTTGATGGCGGCGATGGCGTCTTCGCGCGGCAGCACTCCGCTGATGGCGAAGAAGCAGGTCTGCATGATGGTGTTGATGCGGCGCCCCATGCCGGCTTCTTCCGCCACCGGGTCGGCGTTGATGACGAACAGCCGCACCTTTTTTTCGAGCAGATCCTGCTGCATGGTGACCGGCAGGTGGTCCCAGACTTCTTCCGGCCCGTAGGGGCTGTTGAGCAGGAAGGTGGCGCCGGGCTGCGCCAGCTTGAGCACGTCGAAGCGCTCCACGAACGCGAACTGGTGGCAGGCGACGAAACTCGCCTGGGTAATGAGATAGGTGGAGCGGATGGGCCGCGGCCCGAAGCGCAGGTGCGACACGGTGAGTGCGCCCGCTTTCTTCGAGTCATAGACGAAGTAGCCCTGGGCGTAGAAGTCGGTGTCCTCGCCGATGATCTTGATGGAGTTCTTGTTGGCGCCGACGGTGCCGTCCGATCCCAGGCCGTAGAAGACGGCACGCACGGTGTCAGGGCTCTCGGTGGAGAACTCGCGGTCGTACTCCAGGCTGGTGTGGGTGACGTCATCGATGATTCCGACGGTGAAGTGGTTCTTGGGCTGCGGTTTCTTCAGTTCGTCGAACACCGCCTTTACCATCGGGGGATTGAATTCCTTGGAAGACAGCCCGTAGCGTCCGCCAATCACACGCGGCATGGACTTGAACGGGCCCTTGCCCGAAGCCAGCGCCTCACTCAATACCGTGACCACGTCCATGTAGAGAGGCTCGCCGGTGGCGCCAGGCTCCTTGGTGCGGTCGAGGACCGCGAGCGACTTGGCGCTGGCGGGCAGCGCGGCCAGGAAATGCTCCTCCGAGAATGGCCGGTAGAGGCGGACTTTGAGCAGCCCGACCTTTTCGCCGTGCGCGTTCAGGTATTGCACCGTTTCCTCGGCGGCTTCGGCGCCGGAGCCCATCATGATGATGACGCGCTCGGCATCGGGCGCGCCGACATAGTCGAACAGGTTGTAGCGGCGGCCCACCAGCTTGGCGAACTTGTCCATCGTCTGCTGCACGATGGCGGGGCAGGCCAGGTAGTAAGGATTGCCGGCTTCCCGTGCCTGAAAGAAGACGTCGGGATTCTGGGCGCTGCCGCGCAGCACCGGACGGTCGGGAGAAAGCGAGCGCCGACGATGCGCGTGGACCAGTTCCTCGTCGATCATGGCGCGCATGTCGTCGCCGGACAATTGCTCGATCTTCGCGACTTCGTGCGAGGTGCGAAAGCCGTCGAAGAAGTGCAGGAAGGGGATGCGCGCCGCGAGCGTGGCGGCGTGCGCGATCAGCGCGTGGTCCATCGCCTCCTGCACCGAGTTGGAAGCCAGCATCGCGAACCCGGTCTGCCGGCAGGCCATGACGTCACTGTGATCGCCGAAGATGGAAAGCGCGTGCGTGGCCACGGTGCGGGCGGCCACGTGAATGACCGCCGGCGTGAGCTCGCCCGCGATCTTGTACAGGTTGGGGATCATCAGCAGCAGGCCCTGCGAAGCGGTGAAGGTGGTCCCCAGCGCGCCCGCCTGGATGGCGCCGTGCAGCGATCCGGCGGCGCCGGCTTCACTCTGCAGCTCCACCACCGTGGGCACCACGCCCCAGATGTTGGCCTGACCTTTGGCCGCCCACTCGTCGGCGAATTCTCCCATGTTGGACGCCGGGGTGATCGGATAGATCGCAATTACCTCGCTGGTTTGGTAAGCGGAATGCGCTGCAGCTTCGTTGCCGTCGATTGTGACCATCGGCCTTTTCATGAGTGCTGGTCTCCCTGAATGATTCGTCATGCGGAGTCTGCCTTGGACTCCAGTCTTGCCGGCGGGACTGAAAAAGAAAGAGCCGTTATAAAGCGAGCCCGCGGAGCTTTTGACCGGACTTTCCAGGGCGGAGATTCTGGGTTGATTAAGCGGCGCTGGCTCCTTCTTGCCTGCCGAGGATCTCCGCTTCGGCCTGCAGCCAGTCGTCGAGTTCGTGGCCGACTTCGCAGCCACGGGATTCATAGAGTGCATAGGCGCGGAGTCGGATTTGTTTTTCCAATTGAGTGGGATCGGGAATCGTGCTGGTTCGTGCGGAGCGCTTCGTGGTCCTCATGGTCGCCCCCGATGAATTTGTAATTCGAATGCGAGTATATGCCGAGTAGGAATGAGGTTCAAAGGCCCTAAAATTCGTGCAATTTTGGGACAAAATTCCCAGGGGCCGCTGTTCAAGAAAGCTCACACGGAAAAATCACATGCCGACGAAGGTTTCTTCTTGACTTGTTTCCCAAGAGATTGACAATTCCTACCCATAACTTCTCCGATGAGCGGTCAAACGTAGTGCCTACGCTCTGAGGCGCGGCCCCTTTCCAAGCCAACTGGGCCCCTTAACTTTCATCGAGCACCGACGCCGGGCGATCTTCGAGCGCAACGAGCTTCTAGGTCTTCAACTCGGTTGCTGGCGACTCGTTCGTCGGAGAGGAGAGGTATGAGTATCAACGTACCTCGTGGGCGGTACCTGCTTGCAGTTCTCCTCGCGCTGGCAATGTTGGCTATGGTTCCAGCCATGGGCTTGGCCCAGGCGCCTGTCAGCGACGACACCTACGTGACGCAGACCAGTATTAACAGCAATTACGGCACGGTGAAGTCGCTCGCCGTGCAAGCAGGTACGCAGCCAACGTACACCTACATGACGTTCAGCACAGCTCAGGTGCCCAATGGCTCGAGCCTGACCAAGGCGACATTGAGGTTGTTTGTCACCGCGGTCGCGACCGCCGGCGCGTTCGACATTCGCCTGGCGAATGGCCCGTGGTCGGAAGGGGCACTCACGTGGGCGAACCAGCCGGGTGGAGGTCCGGGCTCGATTCTGCTCGCCGGCAGTTGTCCTAGCCCGATTCCTAAAACCGCCGACCCGACACATCCGTTGTGCATTACCAAGGGCCAGGTGAACGACTACATCATCATTGATATTAGTTCGCAGGTGCAGGCGTGGGTGACGAACCCGGCTTCCAACTACGGCATCGTTCTGGTGCCTACGCCGGGCTACTCGACTTCGATCACGTTCGACAGCAAAGAGACCACCACGACCAGCCACGATCCTTCATTGAATGTTGTGGTCGCCGGCGCTCCCGGTCCAGCCGCGACGGTCACGATCGGCAGCACGGCCACGGGAGCGGCGGGCACGCAAGCGAGCGTCACCAACTCCGGAACGCCTTCGGCAGCGATGCTTAGTTTCACCATTCCGCAGGGCGCGACGGGGCCACAAGGTTCCGCGGGGGCGGCGGCAACCGTGACGGTCGGCTCAACCATCACGGGCGCGGCCGGCACGGCGGCGAGCGTGAGCAACGCGGGTACGACGTCGGCAGCCATCTTGAATTTCACCATTCCTCAGGGCGCGACAGGAGCAATTGGTCCGAACGGGCCACCGGGTGCCCAGGGTGCGCAAGGCCCCGCAGGTCCTCAAGGTCCTACCGGCGCGGGCGCAACTGCCAAGGGAGCATTTGTCGCTGACACAAGCTATGCGCCGAACGATGTCGTGAACTATGGCGCCGCCAGCTACATCGCGTTGTTGCCCAACAATGCGACGTCGCCTCCAGACCATGACATCACGAACTGGGCGGTGTTTGCGGCATCAGGCCCAAAGGGAGATAAGGGCGATACCGGTACCGCCGGGCCGCAAGGAGTGCCGGGACCACAGGGTGTGCCAGGTCAGCAGGGCCCGGTTGGTCCGCCCGGAGCGCAAGGGCCGCAAGGTCAGCCAGGCGCAACGGGTGCAACCGGGCAGGGCTACACCTGGAAAGGCTCGTGGTCGTCGTCGACGGCATACGTGGCCTACGACTGCGTATTTAATAGCGGTTCCCTGTACGTGGCGCTCGCCGCGAATACCAACGTGCCTCCGGGGACCGATGCTACCAAGTGGGACCTGATGGCGCAGGCGCCGCTGGGCAACTTTGTTGACCTGGGATCCACCCAGACGATCAGTGGCACGAAGACGTTCAGCAGCACCATTACCGGCAACATCAGCGGCAGCGCGGGAACGATCAGCGGCACCATCACCAAATCGCAGGTTTCGGATTTTCCGGCGCTGGCGACGGTAGCCACCACCGGCAGCTATGGTGACCTGCTGAACCGTCCAGCGCTAGCTGCCAACATCGCGGCATCGTCGCACAAGTTCCTGGTATCGTACAACGCGACCGCAGGGACGTTCACGGCGGCGCAGCCGGCACTCGGCGATCTGAGCGATGCATCCTCAGTGATGACCACCTCCACCGCGGTGCAGG